>SLFE01000191.1 GCA_007124415.1 Waddliaceae bacterium
AAAATAATCATCTTTTCCATCTTCTTCGTCAGCCATGTCTAAAGACATGCCTTCCTCAGAAGATGAAAAATCTAATCATTTTCTAGAGCGCTCACCGCGGATTAGGGTCACAATCAGGGGTAAAAGATCGTCTAAAAAAGAACACATACGAAAGGGAACGCGTAGAAAGCTCAACAGCTTTTGCTACAATCTTATGATTCAAAGCGTAACTAACAGAGCTGAAAGGGACGGATTGGCTATTAGTTTCGTCGACCCTTCGTATACAAGCCAAATCTGTAATCAATGCGGTTTGCTTGGTGATCGTAACGGCTCTAGGTTTAGTTGTTCTTCGTGTTCTCATAATGATTGTGCCGATCGTAATGCCTCTCTTAATATTTTGTCTCGCTTTGCCGTCCTACGGGTCGGTGCGCACCAGTCAATGTGCGCTGAAGCCCGAGCATCTGCTACGGGCAAGCCTCTTCCTTTAGGGAGAGGTAGTTGACTTCCACACCCTGATTCGCTTCAATTGAACATCATGGGATCAGGTATCATAATTTCTCCTCAAATTTTAAAAGGAGCAAGTGTATCAGATCATTTGAAAAATTCATATCTCTTTGTTCTTGAGGCAGATTGTGCATAAAACTCAAATGGGTTATACTTGCCGCGAAAAAACCAAAGGATTCCGCATGACAAGTATTTTAATTGAACGGCCGCCCCTTTCCCAAAGCTCCCTGACATTCAAAATGATTCAAAAATTTCCCGAACCCATGAGGGAAACAGCGACAAAAATTGCAGAATTTGTGCAAAGAGATAAAATCGCAATTACTATGGCCGCCGGCATAACTTCCGCTATTTTCTTACCGCCGCTTGCTTTTGAAGCTTCAGTAATCTCACTCTTAGTCGTCGCCGGCCTTCGGACCGCCTCGTTTTTACTGCCCCGCAATATTTCAGACACTTTCAGACCGGTAACGCATTTGGAAACTGTCGACAAGGGCATGTTGATCATCGCGGGATCCATAGCATCCATGATCTCTTCGAACCCCCTCTTATTAGTCATCGGGGTACAAATGAGCGGAGCCCACGAGGTTTGCGATTTTGCAAAACTGATCGTCGATTACGCCGGACGGAAAATCACTGAGTTTCGACGTCCTCAAGAAAACGAAATCCGCTACGTTTAAATTGAAATGAATTATTTGATTTTTGCTTATTACCGCTTTTGCGCAGTCAACGACCCCGAGGGAGAAGTCCGGTCTCATAAAGAGTTTCTTGAGGCACTGGATGCGCGCGGCCGCATTTACATTTCAGAAGATGGGATCAACGGGCAGATGAGCATCGCCAAACAGGACGCTCCCGCCTACATCGATTGGCTCCGCTCGCGAAAAGAATTTAGCGACATGCCTGTAAAAGCCCATGAATACCACGAGCACGCCTTTGAAAAGCTCAAAATCAAATACCGCGAGCAACTTGTCGCTCTGGACTGCCCTGTGGATATGGAAAAAACCGGCGAGCACGTCCCTCCCGAAAAATGGCGGGAAATGCTGGAAAAAGATGACGGCCATCTTCTGATCGACGTCCGTAATGACTACGAATGGAAAGTCGGCCGTTTCGAAGGGGCTGTAACTCCCGAGTGCAGCACCTTTCGGGAATTCAAACAATTCGCCCATGAGCTTCAGGAAAAGATCAATCCTCAAAACACCCCTGTCATGATGTACTGCACGGGGGGGATTCGATGCGAGCTTTATTCAGCCCTGCTTAAAGAACAGGGATTTGAAAAGGTCTACCAGCTCGACGGCGGCGTGATCAACTACGGACTCAAAGAAGGCAGCAAGCACTGGCAGGGCAAACTCTTCGTCTTTGACGACAGAATGACAGTTCCTATCAGCGATGAAGAGACTCCCGTCATCAGTCGCTGCCATCGCTGCGAGGCTCCTACGGAAGATTATTACAACTGCGCCAACATGGACTGCAATGATCTTTTTTTATGCTGCAAAGACTGCCTGAACAATTTAAAGGGATGCTGTTCAAAAGAGTGCACAGAGGCGCCCAGAGTGCGCCCTTTCCAACATCAAAATCCCCACAAACCCTTCCGGAAAAGACACTCCTACTCAATGCAGCCGCAATAAAAAAAAGCCCGGCGCACTCTCGGTGCGCCGGGCAGTGTGGATCAGTTCCAATAAATCCACATAGGAAGGCACTAGGTAACACACTTTAGGTAACACACTTTAAGCGGCGTAATCCTCGCTCGAAAAATCAAGGTCTTCTTTATATCTAACGAGCTCTCGGGCAGTGGCTTTTACAGTTTCAAGCCCATTGGAAAATCCGGCCAGCCTCATCAGTTGATCCACCTCGATCAACTCCCTGGCGAGCTGTTGGTTTTCTTCTTCCAACTGCTGCCTTTTTCTAAGTAACTGTTGTTTGTCCATCTTGACCCCCAATCTTGGGCTTTTTAAAAGCAATACCCGTGCCAAAAGATGAGCTACCGGGAATTGATTATCCGGCTATTATTAGCCCGATAGCTCACAGCTCATTATCTTCTCCCTCGCAATCGGGATATTCGATCATTTCGATCGCCACTTCCTTGAGCGACTCCAAACCCCGAGAAAAACCGCTAAGCTTTAAAAGTTCGTCGATATAGGAGATCTCGGTTAAAAGCTGGTCGTTCATAGACTCGAGCCTGGCTATTTCTTTCTCTAAATCTCTGTTTTCCATCGAGAGCCTCCTTCATCGTAATTTCACTTTGTGGATTAAGCCATTTGCATGCCAATCTTGCTAAAAATTGATTGAAAAGGTAGGATTTTTCCAATGCCTCTATCAAAAACCGTTCGTATCCTTGTTGTCATTCAGCTCTGCATCGGCTTTATGATGCTGGCCTGGTACGTTTGCTATCCTTTTATGGGAGAGCTTTACCACTGGCGCTCACGCCTTTTCCTGGCTCAAAATGTAATCGGGGACACACAACTTCTTGATTATGTGAGTGATAAGGATAAATCGAATGCGAAAATGAAATTAGAGTCCAATCAGCAGCTTTTTTCTCGTCTTCCGCCTGATCAGCAAGGCGAGGTTCTCCGAGACCTCAACCATTACAAATCAAAGACGAGGACAACCTTTAAACAAAAGGCCGCTTCTACCGTCGATATTTTCTTAAACCGCCTCCCGCCTTTGAAGGAAGCTTGGCTGATTTTCACGTTTCTGACCTGTTTTGCTCTGCTTTTCCGCATCGAAGGGGCCCACTCGGCCGCTTGGTCGCTGCCGGTTCTTGCCCTTGCGTATTTGATTTCAAACGGCAACTATCCCTCGGGACTTTCGCCCGATGCGAAATTATACCCTACAGAGGAAATGCTTTTTGCAAAAGGGGAGGAATTTTCAAAAAAGACCCTTCCCGGAGCGTGGCAAAACTACCTTGAAAAGGAATGGGGAGGGGAATTTTTCTTTAATTTAGCCAGGTTAAAAGAGATGCGCGGCCACCCAAGCTACCACTCCGCCTATCTTTTCAAATATAGAGAGCCCCTCCCCCTTCTCTTTGTATACTTTGCATGGAATCTTATTTTCGCTTATATATGTTGTAAACACGAAGCGAGGAATCCATGCAAAAATCAATTGAAAACCCTCTCTGGACAGCTCTGATCACCCCTTTCGATCAACGGGGCAGAATTGACTTTGACAGCCTGATCGCCCTTCTTGAAAGGCAGCAAGAAGCTGAGAACGGAATCGTGCTTTTAGGAAGCACCGGCGAAGGGCTTGCGATCAATGATGACGACAAAAAACGGATCGTGGACTTTGTCTGCAGTCAGAATCTCAGGGTCCCCTTAATGATTGGCGTTGGGGGGCATCTGCTGAGCCACCAGTTGCAGTGGATTTCTTTTTGCCAAAACCATCCTATAGACGCTTTTATGCTGGTGACTCCCTACTACGCAAAACCCGGCTACCACGGCCAGCTCAAATGGTTCTCGGAACTGCTCGACCGCTCCGAAAAGCCCTGCATGCTCTACAACGTACCAAAAAGAACGGGCTGCCCGCTCAATCCCGACGCCGTCAATAATTTAAGCGGGCATGAGAACTTTTTCGGGATCAAAGATGCAGGGGGGAGCTTAGAAGAGCTCAAAAAATACCGCGAGGCTGCGCCTGAGGCCCGGATCTATTGCGGAAACGACGATCTTGTTTGGGAATATTGCCGGCAAGGCGCATCCGGTTTGGTCGGCGTCATGTCCAACATATGGCCTAAAGCAACGCGGCGCTATGTCAAAGACTGCCTGTCCGGCAACCGGACGGAGGTTGTAAAAGCTTCGGAAAAAGCCAGCCTGGCGGCAAGCAATCAAAATCCCCTCGCCGCAAAATCGACTCTTCACAAAAAAAGAGTGATAATGACTCCCCATCACCTGCCGCCCCTTGACTCAAAAGACTTGGACAATGCCGACGAATTAATGGAAATGGACCGTTTGATGTCTCAATTTGATAATCAAGAAGTAAAGACATCATAGTAGGATCCGATAATTAATCTTCCGATTCGTCCTGATGGATGAAATCGTCCTCGGAGGCCAGGTCTCCCGGCATCCAGTAGGGCGGCCTTCTTGGGCAGCAACGCTCAGGGCCGCACCGGGCGTCCCGCTTGTTGCGATAATATAGATTGTTGTCATCGGCTCCGGCAGAGAGCGATGATACAAGGCAAATTACTGAAATCAAAACCTTTTTCATATCTAACTGTTTGATATGAGAAAAAAAGTTTTAAATCAAAGTGAATTCCTATCTCCTTGACAATCATCAACCAACGTCGAATCCTCTTCAGGATAAGGGGAATTTTCGGGACAACCCTCTTCCGGCTCGTCAGACATTTTAGGCAAATGGCGCGGCAGCAGCTTAGGATAACACCCTTCACGATTTTGAAAGTATTCGACGTTTCGCCGATTGCGGTCGTAAAGCGTGCGATTGCTGCGGGCTGCCAAAGAAAAGTGAAACAAGATCAAAGCAAAAAAAATGATTTTTTTCATGTCAAAGGCCAAATCAAGGGAACTAAAAACATTCCCATAATAATAATTATGGTGTTGATAATTAAACCATTTTTCACAAAATCAGTCAATCGGTAGCCGCCGGGACCATAAACGATCATATGCGTTTGATAACCGGTTGGAAGGATAAAACCGCACGAGCTTCCCACAGCTACCATGACACCCACGGCTTTCACCGACTCCAAGCTTGTATACCCGGCAAGCTGAACCATGCTCAGGGCAACCGGAAAAAGAAGAAGCGCCGATGTATTGTTCGACAAAACTTGCGTGAACATGGAAACTACAAAAATAATACCCCCAGTCAGCAGAAAAGGATTGGTTCCCAAAACTCCCAAAAGCATTTGTGCGACAAAAGCGGCGACTCCTGTAACCTGCACGGCCTTGGCGACGGCAAAGGAACTGGCAATTAAAAGAAGAACGTTCCAAATGATGCCTTTCTGCGCTTCCCTGAATGTAATGCTTTTTGTAAAAATATAAAGCAGCGTCGCGGCCATCACCGCTATCAAGATCGGCACGCCCATAGCGGCCAGAGCGACCATACCGATAGCAATAGCCAACACAATGACGGCGCGCCAGGTATGGAAAATCGTCAGTTTCTGCTCTCTGCGGATATAGTAAAAATCGCGGCTGTATTTGCCCCCCTCCCACTCGTCTGTCGTTAAGAGGACAAGCGTGTCGCCGGCATCCAGGACGATATCGCGGACATTGCCCTGCAAACGCTTTCCTTCGCGATAAACGGCAAGGACCGAAGCATTGAATACATCGCGGAAATTGACTTTGCGGAGAGTTTTGCCCACTAAAAAGGAATTTTCTGAAACAACCACTTCAGAAAAATGGGAAGAGCCGACGTCCAGTTTGAAATGAGGGTCGGCCGTCGATTTGAGTCCTTTGATTGTATGCAGCTCCGCGATCTGGTTGATATCGCCGGCAAAAATCAGCCGGTCCCCCTCCTGAAGATACTCGGACGGACTAGGCGAGGTGATTTTACGCTTTTCCCTTTCAATCTCAACGAGAAGCTCTCCGTGAAAGTACCTGCCGGCCGCATCTTCGATCCTCGCGCCGATCAAGGGGCAATCTTCCGAAACGATGAACTCTCCGGTGAACTCGCGGGTGTCCTCGGCAGCAGCGGAGGCCACGTCGATTCTGTCTGGAAGGAGGTATTTTCCCAGAATGGTGATCAAGAGAATACTGACGACAGCCATCGGCAGACCCACTTTGGCAAGCTCAAAAAAAGTAAATCCCGCATTGGGATGATGCTCCCTTAAAAGCCCGTCAATAATCAAATTTGTCGATGTTCCGATCAATGTGCAAAGCCCCCCCCACTATCGAAGCATAGGAAAGAGGAATC
>SLFE01000089.1 GCA_007124415.1 Waddliaceae bacterium
AACACCTATATACTCAAATTAAGGGTGCTTTCCATGAGAAAATTTTTTCTTTCGTTCGTATTCATGACAACAACGCTGTCGGCTTGTTTCGGGTCCGAACATTTAATTCGGGACTTTCAAACAATTGAACAATCGATTCTTCATGAAACAGGCAGCAGCCTGAGGCTCGAGACGAATCTTCTCCCAATGGCATCAGTTCTGACAACGCCGAATGTGGTTTATGAGCAGGATGAATCAGGTTTGTATTTCTACGCCTTTTATAATGGATTTTACACCCTCACCTGCCTTGAGGGCGAGTACTATGGATTTCAGGTGTTCTTTGACGATAATGATGAATCATTTGCGGTCAGCGACAACTTTCATTTTGAAGAACTTGACGGTGAAGAAATGATGGTTCATGAATACAATGACGGGCAGGTCTTTACCGGCAAGGCTATCCAGATCATCCACATCGATTGATGCTGAGCTTCTCGATCCCTTTAGCGCTTAAGGGGCTCTATGCAACCTGAAAATTTTTCTTGCCCTGCTGTTGGTGTTAAAGTATAAGCGGGAAAGAGGGAGCTGTTTGGCAAAAACGCAAGACAGCTCCGAAACATCCAGGGAACTTATAGTGGCAACACTCGTGACCGGAAACTTAAATATTCGAATTCATCGCTTGAGCATCCGTTCAACTTCATTTCCGATCTATTTTCATTCTGTTCTTAATTATTGTGGCGCCATTTTTTATGGAGGAAATAATCTATGTTATCTCATAGCCAACACTCTTACTGGTTTCATCTCCATACCAATGTCACAGAAGGCGATCTTTCTGTGGAAGACTATTTCAAAATGTCCAAACACTACGGGATCGAGGAGTTAATTTTCCTCGAGCATATCTCCCGCAGCCCTCAGTATGATATTGAAGAATACGCTTCTTCAATAAGGAACTGTTCACATGACTACAACATTAAAGCGCGAGTCGGATTTGAGGCCAAAATTTTAGAAGACGGTGAGCTTGATATTTTAGACAAGCATATCCAAATTGCCGATGTCGTCGGCATAGCGGAACACGACTTCACACCGAATCTCACATTGTTCATGACCGCATGGAAAGAAGTCATGGACTATGCCAAAACCCTGACAGCAGAAAAGGAAGTTGTCTGGGTTCATCCGGGATTATTTTTTAGAAAAAACCGTTTGATGGTGACGCATAAGCAAGAATATCAACAATTGCTCAGGCACGCTCTAGAAAACGGAATCCAACTTGAATACAATCTGAAATACAACCTGCTGGAAAGACCTCTCCACTTGCAGTTTCCGCATGTTTTAGGGATTGACGCCTGTCAGGAAAGCGACATCATCCGTTGGGAAAATTCCTTAGCGGCTGCAATGATTTCTTCGGCCTGACGCTTGCGCGAGTACTGCTCTATTACTCCCTGCTCGCTTTTGTGGATATAGCGCCCTTCCACCAAAGCAAGCAGGTTTTTTTTTATTTCTTCTTTCGATTGACAAAGCAAGCCTGCATTGGCTCTCGTTATCAATTTTCCCAACTCGCAGTTTTTTGAGATCCCGACGCCTAAAATCGGTTTGTTCGCAAAAAGATATTCATACACTTTGCCGCTGAGGACGCCGTCGGATTGATTGTGCTCAAAGTGTATCTGCAAAAAAGCATCTGCGGAAAACTGGACGCGTTTGACTTTATCGGAGGGCAACAACCCTTGATAAGCCACCACTCCGTTCAAGTGATATTCGGCAATTTTTTCCAGCAGATGATGCGACGGGTTTCCAAAGAACAATAGTTCAAACCTTTCGGAAAACCCATCGCCCTCCGAAAGCTCTTTAAGCGCCGAAAATAAGACATCAAGACAGTGCTTCCCCTCGTAAATCGTCCCAGTGTAGACCAGTCGGAATTTGCTTTTTCGGTCATTAAAATACCCGCCATCAACCCTTAAGTAAGACTCATCGTCATAGCCGTTAGGAATGACAATCACCTCTTTTTCTGGAAATTTTGCCTTTAATGTTTCTTTGAGCCCATTCGATACAGTCAGCAAAGCATTTGCTCTGCCGCATACTTTTCTCTCGCACCAGCGCTCCAGGCAAGTAAAAGGCCAGACTCCCTTGTAATGGTGATTGTCGACCCAAAGATCGCGAAAGTCGGCAAACCACAAGCCGCCAAAACGCTTTTTAGCAAAATAGCCTACAATGTGGGCCGAAGGAGGACCATATGAGCTGATGATCAGATCGAATCCTGAATGATTTTTTAATTCTCTGACAGCAGGAATAATCCAAGGATCCGTCCTTCCCGGCAGCCTCTCGTTCATCCGGGTCCGATAAAAATTGATCATACTTGAATTTCTTTTTGATAACCCTTGCTTTATCTGATCGCCCCCTAAAAAGGAAATCGGATCGAAATAAGGAACCTCGATAACGTCTTCTTGAGAAACCGACTTCTTCTTTTCAGTCGTGAGGACTGTTGTCTTGTGTCCCAGCCTCCGAAAATATTTTGCCCATGAAAACATGCGTTCTGTCGCAATGCCCTGGAGAGGAGGATAATAGCGCGTGATGAGTAAGATTTTCATTATGTCTATTTTGACTCACAATAAAAATTGGGTCAATGTTATAACGCTTTAAAAGAGAGGTAATGTTATGGATCCTGCTATTCGCCATATGATCCCCTATTTTGTGCTTCCAATCGGCATGCAGAATATTGAAGATCCAGAACAGTTCGAGAGCAAAACAAATGAACAGAGCGATGATTGCACAACGTTTGTAAAGTCAACCAAACTACAGGTGATTGAAGGGAAGAAATATCCAGACATTAATTTAGTTCGGGAAGGTTATATCAGGGGGAAAATCCTCCCATATTTTCAAGGCCGCGAAACAATCAGATGCGACTTCGGATGCGGAGCCAAAAAAATCGACCCGCTAATCAAATTCGATATATACAGAATGCCGTGGACCATTCAAAGCAACACTTTGCCAAAAGAGCTCACAAAAACAGAAGAAGGTCTTAAATTAGTCTTAAAGTGGATGTTCGACATCGCCGGAAATGACGACAACCTTTTGCTGACCATAACTCAAATTTTTAATCAAAGAATTGGAATCGACCTTTTCCATTTTGTTTTCGAAACCATTAACGACGGCATGCCCGACCGCTATTTGCCTTCAGAGCGTACCGATAAGAGAAGGTACTCGTTGTATAAAAAAAATGGGAACATCTATATAAACTGCCAAATCTTCGGGAAAATACGAGATTTAGCTCAGGAGGGAAAATTTCTCCCTGTTAAATTTACAGCTATTTGCCGATGCAATTTAATTACAGATCGTTCTATTCAAGTTGTTCGTTTTTTTAATTTATGTAAATAAATAATTCTATAATTCATTAAATTTATCTTTTTAGTTATTATATTCTAATATAAAATTCATTCCTGCACGCCCTGAACAGAAAATAATTAGATATTTAATTTGACAACAAAGCCTCTCTTATAAAAAATCAAGTCTATTGTTAAGTGACAATCGCTGATTCGGTATTTGTCATGACCAGAATCTAGAGACCTTAAAGAGGAGGCTTATATCATGGATGCACCTACAGTCAATCAACCTAGTCTTGCACAGGACGACACTTACACAAGGTATAAAAGTTGGAACGAAGATCAAAAGAAAATTTTCAGCGAACTCTTGCCAAAGCGTTATGCTGAATTAAAGCCATGCACGAGAGAAAGCAAAAAAAACGCTCGAATAGAGATAGCGGAAGTGATTAACACACTGACGCCTGAAGAGTTATCGAGGCAGGTAAAAGATATTGATAATGTCGGCGCCTGGCTGCGCGAGGTGATCGCTAAAACAACGACGGTTGCCGAAAAAAACATTGTCCCAAGTTCTGAAACAATCAACGCAGCGGAAAAGGCGGTTGTCAAACAAAAGCGAGGCCAGGGACGCGGCGCAGCATCAAAGAATGCCAATCAAAAATGGCGCCCGAAAAAAACGCAGCCCGAAAAGTCCAACCAAACCGAGGCTGTTCAAACTAAACAGGCGTCAAAAAAGATTGACCCTGAATTCACGCCATTGAAATCCATGCCGATCGAAAAATTTGACATCGACCCGCTGCAAGCTAATTTTAAAGAGATTACAGATAAGGCATTGCAGGTTAATCAAAATGTCACAGGCAGCGAAAAGAATGAATTTGCAACGGTACTCAAGCGTTGTAAAGAAATGTTGGACTCTCTCAAATCATCCATATTATTAGCGCAAAAAGGAAAAGAAACTCTTCTTTTACTATCAGGAATTGTAGATAGGAAAAATACACACCCGAATGAATTTGCCCATGATATCTATCCATTGAGAGATTTGGAAAAACAGTTGGACGACTTCGTCAATAAGAATCAAGATAGCTGGAACAAAATGCTAAGCACCCTTCGAGCAACAAGGGAAAATTCAAAGCCTCTCAAAATTTCAGAGGATGCTTTGGCCAAAGGCGAAATACTATGCAAGGCTACGTCTTCAGAAACGGAAAAGGATATTCAGCCCAGACGCGAAATCAATAAAAAGCAACAAGATCGAATTAAAACAAGAGACGCTAATTACCGGTTGTCATACTACTGCCTCAAGCAAATGGAAGTTCACATTAGCAAATTGAAGCACCGCATAGGAGAAATCAAGACTCTCTACAGCAACTACCCAACGCTAGCCAAGTACAAAGAAGCGGCTGAAATATTCGATAGCCATGGCAAACACGTATTGAATAATGACAACAAAGGAGCTGTAATCGATGAAAGCTTAGCCGAGCTGTATAAGATTGTTGCGGCTAAAGAAATCATCGATTTAGTGCTTGAAGGAAACGACCTTATGGAAGTTCAATTCAAGAAAGACTATATGGTAAACCCTTACCTAAGTTATAAAACTTTGTTTGATGATACGCTCGTCAACTTGAAAGAAGATGTTGAAAAATGCCATAAGAAGATCTACAAGACTCTGGCCGAACTCGATAAAATCATAAAAGACAATGATATCAAAGATTATTCGGAATCAGATAGAAAGCATCTAAAACAGATACACACAACCGAGGACTACAATAAGCTGCTTGAAGATGTACAACTGCGGCACCAATGCATGTATGCCGCTATCACCCAGAAGCTTAAGTTAGAAGCAATTCTTAGGAAAATGGATGAGAGGATGAACAAAAAAGCATCGGCTTATTTACCCGTTAAAATTTCTCAAGGATTCAACCCTCTTCACGACCAATTTAACGACATGGTCAAATCATTGGAAAACCAGTAAAAAAACAACTCAAAGGGAACCTTATAGGTTCCCTTTTTCTTTCACCACTTCGTTGATCGTACGAATATAGTCCTGGTAATTATTCTGGATATCGGCCGGAGTCAATTCGTTGACCACATGAGGCCCCACCCCTAAATTTTCTATGGGGTCGCCGTTCGAACGTATTCCAAGAGACCCTGTCAAGGTAATGCAATAAACTCCCATCCTGTTTGCGATAAAATGGGGCATAACGAAACCGCCCGCTCCGGCTGTTCGGCTGCCGACTAATGTGGCGCGATTATTGTCCTTCAAAATAGCGGGAAAGAAATCCCCGCAGGAAAAGTCAAGGCCGTTTATGAGCAAAACTATCGGTTTTTTGAATCGTATTTCTGGATGAGGATTAATATGATCAATCCCGTACATGTACGTAAGGTCGGAGTATATTTTCCCCTCTTTCCATTGCTCGATAATGAAACGGGCGTACTCCTTCATAAACTGAGCAATCTGATAATTTGCAGGAATGCCAAAGAAAGAGTCCCCTAAAATTGACTTCGCATCGTCATCCGACTGGACATGATTCAACGTGTCCAGCAGAAACCAGGCATCCAACACATCGTCTTGCGACAAGAGTAAATGCTCTTTAGGCGTTTCCAGCGGCACATCCGTTAACATTGATGCGATTGCGTAGGCTGTAAAAAGATTACCCCCAGGATTATTAAGTTGATCGATTACCAAGACATCGGCTGTTTCTTGCATGATAGGAATGATTTGCGCGAGTTCTTCCATCTCCTCGGGAGATAGCTGAAAATGCGGTATGCGCAAATATCCGACTGTCTTATCATCGTCATTTTGATAAATGTAGGCGTGAATCAAGGCGGTATCAGGAGTTTCCCACTCAACGGATCCCAATTTGGGAAGAAATGATCTCTTCGCTCCCATTTCATTGGGATCGAGAGTGCAGGAGTCATCATTTTGCCCTGAAAAAGCTGAAGAATAATACTCGGCAAGCGGAAGAGCTCGATGACGGTTCATTTTTTCAACATCAAGACACCCAGGCAGCACCGGACTCTGCGGTTTGGATATCAAGTGGTCATTCACCTTTTCGGGACGATAAGTCCAGATCATCTGATAGCTTTTCAACTCTCCGGAATTTCTATCCCTGGCAGTCACCGTAATCGGGCCGTTTGGCACCTCGTGGCCGATTACAGCACCTCTTAAAGTGAGCCATATTTCTGCTAACGACTGATCGCTTTCCGAAGCGGCCGAGGGAGTTGAAGAGTGTTTAAGCCTCCCGACAACCGCCTCAGGATCTTCTCCCCCGAAACTGACAAGTTCGTCCCCCTCATTGAAAACAGAAAACTTTTCCTTATCCACATATGTAATGAAATAGCGGTCGCCAAATTTTTTCGCCTTGAAAGGGAGAAAAGAAGCCTCCGTGGAGAAGAAGCAGACGTTAACGTGGTAGTCTTTCATTGAATAGAGAAAATGTCGGAGCTGCCGCTGAAAAGATTTAACTGTTAGATTTTCTTCATCATTCAGCGTTTGCTTCAATTTATTTATCTCTTTCGCCAGGTTCCACTGACAATACCCCTGCTTCCATTCCGCAGGAGCATATCGGGACTGAATAAGAGCGTGGACCGAGTCGACGTAATTTAGCATTTCGTCTTTGGTAATTTCGTAACTGGCATTAAGCGAGGTAAATCCGCAACAAATAATAAATAATAGGGCGCATAGTTTTTTCATGTTAACATCCTGGTAATATCTTGGTTTAACAATAATATCTGCCGACAATGTTATTGGCAAACAATTTTTGAGAAGCGCACGATGTTTCAGGAAATTCTTTACAAAGATGCTTGCAGGCATTAATATCAGCAATGGCAAAATATGGAGGGTCGTCTTGTATTCGTCTAAAATAGTTTATGAAGTCTTAGGAACAGAAATGCACGGATTTGTCGCCTATGATGATAAAAAGAGCGGCCCCAGGCCTGCGGTCGTCATCGCCCACGCCTGGCGCGGCCTGGACGACTTCGCGAGGGAAAAAGCCGTAGCTTTGGCGGAAATGGGGTATATAGGCTTTGCCGCCGATGTGTACGGCGAGGGCGTCAATGCCGAAAACGACGAGGAGTCCATGGCACTGATGCTCCCTTTGTTCGAAAACCGCAAACTTCTGCAACAGCGTATCAACGCCGCCGTTGATTTAGTAAGAGACCTTCCTCAAACCGACGAGAACCTAGTGTCGGCCATTGGCTTTTGCTTCGGCGGCCTTACGGTTCTTGAGCTGCTAAGAAGCGGAGCAGACATTAGGGCGGCCATCAGTTTTCACGGCGTCCTTGCCGATGTTCTAGGCGAGGTCAAGGCCAAAAGGCCTCCCAACGGCGACAAACTTAAGGGCGCTGCTCTATTTTTGCACGGGCATGACGATCCGATGGTCTCCGACACGGATATTAAAAAAGTCCTGCACGAGCTGGACGAGGCCAATGTCGACTGGCAGTTTAACATCTATGGCCATACGATGCATGCTTTCACCAATCCCATGGCACAAGACGCCGACAAAGGAACCGTTTACCAGCCGCAAGCCGCCAAACGCTCATGGCAAACCATGGAAAATTATCTTATCGAGCAATTTAACATAAAGAAGGAGCCAACAGTTTGAAAACATTAGCATCAATTATTGGAATTTACGGCCTGATCACTATTGCCGGAGGATTAATCGGCTTTTTTATAGCCGGAAGCACAGCTTCTATAGTGATGGGAAGTTTATTTGGATTTCTTCTTGTAATCTCTGCGCTAGCCATTATGAAAGAAATTGTATTCGGCCTATACGCGGCTTCTTTACTGACTCTTATCTTGACAGGATTTTTTATTTATCGTTATATTGCTACAGCTAAATGGATGCCTTCAGGCTTGATGATGATCATAAGCCTCGTTGTGTTCATCATAACTGTGCTAACCTATATAGTAAAAAGTCCGAAAACTTAAATGAAATCCATACAAAATGCAGTCAAAGCGCTTCAAAACGGACAATTTGTCATTATATCCGATGACAAAGACCGTGAAAATGAAGGCGATCTTGTTGTCGCGGCAGAAAAAATTACACCTGAACATATTGTTTTTCTCCTTAAACATACCGGGGGTGTCATTTGCGTTCCCATGACGCCGGAACGTCTTAGCCAGTTACACCTTCCTCAAATGGTTCAATGCAATAGCGACCCTAACCAAACAGCTTTTGCAGTCAGCGTCGACTGCCGAGTCGGCACAACGACGGGCATATCGGCTCAGGACAGGGCTAAAACAATACGCGCTCTCGCCCATCCACAATCGCGTCCCGATGATTTTACCAGGCCCGGACATGTTTTTCCCCTGGAATATAGAACAGGAGGGGTCCTTAAGCGGGCAGGCCATACCGAAGCCTCGATCGACTTGCTCGAATTGGCTAAAATGACGCCGGTTGCGGCCATTTCGGAAATAGTCAACCCGGACGGCTCGATGACCAAGGTTCGGGATTTGAAAAGCTTTTCAGAAAAGCATGGCATTCCCCTTCTTGCTGTTTCCGACCTCATCAGATACCGGCGCCGGAACGAAATTTTAGTCGAACTCTTGTCCCAAGCGTCTATACCGACAGAATTCGGCGAATTTACAGCCTATGTTTATCGATCAAAATTAGACGGAATCGAGCATGTCGCCCTGGTAAAAGGGAATCCTGAAAACCAGGATAACGTACTTGTGCGCGTCCATTCGGAATGCCTCACAGGTGATGTGTTCGGTTCTTTAAGATGCGAGTGCGGCCTGCAGCTCCAGGAGGCGCTCAGGCTTATTGATGAAGACGGATGCGGAGTTGTCGTCTATCTCAGAGGCCATGAAGGGAGAGGGATCGGCCTGAGCCACAAACTCAGGGCTTATCAGCTTCAGGATACCGGCCTCGACACTGTGGAGGCTAATCAAAAATTAGGGCTGCCTGTCGATTCGAGAGAATATGGCATAGGGGCGCAAATCCTTTCCAATCTTGGAGTGACAACGCTGAGGCTCATGACAAACAATCCTGCGAAATACGGAGGAATTGACGGGTATGGACTCAAAATCACTGAACGCGTACCATTGATTCCCGATGCCCCCGATGAGTGCAGCCGCTACCTTAAAACAAAAAAAGAAAAAATGGGCCATTTACTGGAGATAAATTAAATGGAAAATGAAATTGAAATCGGAATTGTCGTTAGCTCCTACCATCACAATATAACCGATCGACTTTTGACTGAAACAATCAAACAACTGAAAGAACTTGAAGTCGATGAAGACATGATCGACATTGTCGAAGTGCCCGGCGCCCTCGAAATTCCTCTAATGGCCAAGCAGCTCGCAGGCCTCAATGATGCCGTCATTTGTCTAGGGGCGGTTATCCGCGGAGAGACGTCTCACTATGACCTGGTTTGCCAGGAGTCTGCGCGGTGTCTGTCAAATATTTCCCTTGAAGCCAATATTCCCGTCATTAACGGAATACTCACCGTAGATACCATGCAGCAAGCCGAAGAGCGTATCGGGCGAGGAGCTTACTGCGCCGACGCAGCTATCCGCATGATAGACTTAATGCATGACTACGAAGAAATCGACGAAACCTTACTTAATGCGCTGCAAAACATCCAAAGCGATTTTGAATCCAATTAACCCTACAGCGTTGGCGGACTGTCAAAATCGGTTGTCAAAACAAACCTTTCTTTAAAATGCTCTAAAACTGCAGGTTCATAAACCTGCGGCCGCGCTGCGTAGATAAGTGTGTAAATCGAATTATTTGAATAAATGGAGGTCGCCTCAATGCGGGTATCAGGATTTTCAATCGAAAAGTCGATTGCCTGCCTCTCATGAAATGTCGTATCGTGAACGTCTCTGAGGATATTGCGCTCATCTAGATTCACAAGATCGCCCATTGTCTTCCTTAGAGCTTCTTCGACATCTTTGACCTTGTAATCTTCCGGATAACGGATAACGCGGACCATCAAAAAAGAACCGTCGGGCAGATTTGACAAATAGATATCAAGCGCCGCCTCCTTATCTTCTTCATCCGGAATTGCAATCCTTGTGGTATCTTGTGTAGGCATTGTTGGAAAATAAGCCCTGAAATGACTTATTCTCGAATTGAATTCTCTCCACGCGCCCGTGTCTTGTTCAATTTTCTCCGTTTCAACATCGCCGGGAAGAAGCTTGTAGCTGTCCTCAAGCTGGTATTTGCCAATGTACAGCAGCATGAACAGAAGTAGGAAAATAACAATTCCGATGCCCAGAACTCTGAGCCTTTTGCTCTCCATAATCACCTCTCCTTAAACCGAAATATTAGTGCGTTTGCAGAATATAAGTTAAGATTTTTTTTAATTCTCTTGGGGTGAGGTCTTTAGAAAAATTGCATCACAATTAATTTGACAGGATTTGCAACCTTATGTTTTGATTGATACCACATATCGATGATTGAAGGTGTTATGAATTATTTGAAACCCTTTCTAGCGCTTATTTTAATTTCTTGCGCACTCGCTTCATGCCGCAGCGACAGCCAAACCAGTGATAAACAGGTCTTGAGACTTAATTTTTTTGCCGAACCGCCCACACTCGATCCGAGAAGAGGAAACTATTCGATTTACTCGAATATTCTTCCTATGGTTTTCGATGGGCTTATGCGGATCGATCCCGAAGGCAACCTGGTCCCATCGGTTGCCAAAGAGGTGGAAGTTTCCAATGACAAGCTGACTTACATATTTCATCTGCGCCACACCCTCTGGTCCAACGGCGATCCTGTCACCGCCTATGACTTCGAATATGCCTGGAAATGGACACTGAACCCCGGCAACCCCTCTCCAATGGCCAGCCACCTTTACTGTCTGAAAAACGGAAAGGCCTGCCACGAGGGACGAGTTTCCGACTCTCAAATAGGGGTTTTCGCAAGAGACGCCGATACTCTTGTCGTAGAACTTGACAAACCGATCCCTTTTTTCCTGGAACTCACTGCGATCTTTAATTTTTATCCTGTCAACCACCACCACCCGGATTGTTTTGATAACGGCGGATGTATCGGCAACGGCCCGTTTTATTTGAAGGATTGGAAGCCCGGACAGCAAATCACTCTCGTCAAAAACCTCAGATATTGGGATATTGACAACGTAAAACTCAACGAGATCGACATATCTTTTGTTCAGGATATGAATACCGAACTGCAGCTTTTTGAAAAGGGACTGCTCGACTGGGCCGGCGCTCCCCTTTCGCAGGGTCTGCCGTCCGACGCTTTTCCGAAATTAGAATCGAACGGGCAATTGAAAAACCACCCCTTCCTCGGGACTTACTTTTACAGCTTCAATACCGGCCACCCCCCCCTTGATAATCGAAAAGTCAGGCAAGCCTTGACCTACACAATACCCCGGGATGACATTGTCAAGCACATCACTCAGGGAAAAGAAGTGGCAGCTACTCGCTTCATGCCGCAGCAAATCAATATCCGGCCCCACCAAAATGAACAGCTCGACGACTATCGGGCAAGACAGCTCTTTGAAGAGGGGCTCGAAGAGTCTGGTTTAAGCAGGGAAGATCTGCCCAAACTCGTCATCAGCTATAACAAAAGCGAGATGCACCACGCTATAGCGCAAACAATTCAGCACCGATGGAAGGAAGTGTTCGGGATCGACATCAAACTCAGATGCCAGGACTGGAAAGCCCATCTAAGCGAAGTGCAAGCGGGAAATTTCGACATTGCCCGATTAGCCTGGAAAGGACTTTCTTCCGATCCCATACACTTCCTCGATATTTTTCAGGATCCCAACCATCCAATGCATAGCAGTGGATGGAATCATTCCACTTTTAATGAATACATCAATAGGGCAACAGCATCAAAAGATAGGAAAAAACGCCTTTTTTACCTCGCTGAAGCTGAAGAAATCCTAACGCGCGATATGCCCGTAGCCCCTGTTTACTACCTGACAATCTGTTATGTCAAAAATCCCGGATTGAATCGCTATGTTATCAATCAATTGGGATCAATAGACTTTAAGTGGGCATCATTCAATACGGACGAGGATCTGCTAACCTCGAGCGAAGAAGAATTATGATTCGCTATGCGCTGGAAAAGATCGTTTTTACTTTTTTATCGTTATTTGTCATGGTCACACTGACATTTATCATGATGAAAGCTCTTCCCGGAGACCCTTTCAGCGATGAAAAAGCCCTGCCCAAGGAAGTGATCGCCAATCTTCACCGGCACTACGGGCTCGACAGGCCCCTAATCGAACAATACTGGCAATACCTGGCTTCATTAGCTACCTTGAATTTCGGCAATTCTATCGTCTACCCCGGCCGCTCTGTCGTCGATATTATCAAGACCAGCTTTCCCGTTTCAGCTATTTTGGGTACTCAAGCTATCCTCTTATCTCTTTTCGGGGGGGTCTTTTTCGGAACCCTGTCATCGCTTTTTAACAGGCATTGGCCGCAAAAAGTCCTAACTACTACCGGCGTTCTCTGCATATCCATTCCGAGCTTTATCATGGCCAGCCTCCTCCAATACATATTCGGCATTTATTTAGATTGGCTGCCCATTGCAAGATGGGGAGCCTGGGAGCACACAATACTCCCCTCGCTGGCTCTCGCGGCATTCCCTCTTGCCTACATCGCGCGCCTTGTCAGGACAAACTTAAATGAAGTGCTCAAAACCCCTTATATAAAAAATGCCAAGGCCAAAGGACTTTCGACACGGGAGATTCTGTTTTACCACGCCCTGCCCAATTCTTTGATACCCGTCATCAGCTATCTAAGCCAGTTCACTACCGCCATTTTAACCGGAAGCTTTATCGTTGAAAAAATCTTCGGAATACCCGGACTCGGCCAATGGTATGTTGCCAGCATAACAAACCGCGATTATCCGGTTATCATGGGCACGACAATTTTTTACAGCGCAATTCTCTTGTCGTTAACATTGATTGCCGACCTGATATACTGCACTTTAGATCCAAGAATTCAGGTGAGGGACAATGCCAGCTGCGTATGAAATGAATCCTGAGCTGTTTGAGCCGATCGAGTTGATTGATCCGGTCCGGCCGATGCCCAAAAACAGACTGTCGGCCTGGCAAAAGTTCATGAAACAACCGTTGGCAGTTTCTTGTGTTGCCATTTTGTTCTTAATAGTGGTTGGCGCCGCAATAGGACCTTATATTAGCGGCCATGAATTCGACCAGGCCAACCTCCCCTTGCGAAATCACGCTCCGTCGTGGGACTTTTGGTTTGGATCGGATGATCTAGGACGCGATATTTTTACAAGGGTTTGGTATGGGGCGCGCATTTCCCTCTTTATCGGATTTACTGCCGCATTTATCGACATGATTATCGGCGTGACATGGGGCGCGACTTCGGCATTTTTAGGAGGTATTTTCGATAATATCGGAATGAGGATCTGCGACATCTTGTTTTCTCTTCCAAAACTTTTGGTTGTCATGGTCCTCACACTTGCCATTGGAACGGGACTTCTGCCGATTATCATCGCAATAGCCGTGATCGGATGGGTGCCCATGGCCCGTATCGTCAGAGGCGAGGTGCTCTCGATTAAAGAACAAGATTATATTCTTTCAGGTGTCGCTCTCGGCCTGAGCTACCCACGGCTTTTAACAAAATATTTAATTCCCAACGCAATGGGTCCTATCGCCGTAGCGGCCACAATGAATATTCCCAAAGTCATTTTTGTTGAGGCCTTTCTCAGTTTTGTCGGCTTGGGCGTCCAAGCTCCTCATGCCAGCTGGGGAACCATGGCACATGAGGCCTTGCCGGCGATGATCTATTATCCCTGGCGAATGTTTTTTCCCGCCGCGCTGATGAGCCTGACGATCATCTGTTTTAATTTCATCGGCGACGGACTGCAAAAGGTTTTAAAATGAGCTTACTTGAGATAAAAAACCTCAGTGTGACGTTTACAACCGACTCCGGAACCCTGAATGCTGTCCGGAATGTCGACCTTTCTGTCAATCCGGGAGAAATCGTTGGACTTGTCGGCGAGTCGGGAAGCGGGAAAAGCACAATCGCTCAGGCGATTATGAAATTATTTTCGTATGACGATATCGTCAATGTCACCGGCAGCATTCTCTTTAACGGAGATGACCTGATTCCGAAAAGCTCCAAAGAGATGACCCGGCTCCGTGGAGGAAAAATCGGCCTGATTTTTCAAGATTCCGGCTCGTCGCTCAATCCTACCATGACAATCGGCGATCAAATCATTGAAGGGATGAGAAAACACAAGAAAATGTCCAAGGATGAAGCCTACACAAGAGCTGTAGAGCTTCTCTTTAATTTAGGGATCAACCATCCTGTTGAACGAATCGAACAATATCCGTACCAATTAAGCGGCGGAATCAGGCAAAGGGTCATGTTCGCCATTGCCACATGCTGCCAGCCCGAGCTGTTAATTGCGGACGAACCGACGACCTCGCTTGACGTCACAACTGAATCCCAAGTGCTTCAGCTGCTCAAAAACCTGGATATGAGCCTACTATTCATCTCCCACGATTTAAACCTCATATCAAAAATATGCGACAGGGTCTATGTGATGTACGCCGGGCAGATCGTTGAGTCCAATGAAACCGAAAACTTATTTTCATCTCCGCTGCATCCGTATACTCAAGCTCTACTGCATTCCATGCCCAGCTTATCGATCAATAGAAACGCCCCTCTGGAAGTCATTCAGGGATCGCCGCCGAACCCCTTTCAAACACCCGGCGGATGCGCGTTCCATCCCAGGTGTTCGACCGCAATGAAAATTTGCCAAAAAATGGATCCTTCCGAAGATAAAACGTTGCTAACCCCTTGTTGGAGATATGTTACAAATACAGCATCTTTCTAAGCTTTTTAAGCTCGACAAAAAAGAATTCTACGCGCTTTTGGATGTCAATCTCAACATTTTTCAGGGCGAGATATTGGGGCTTGTCGGCGCCAGCGGATCCGGAAAAACCACGCTGGCAAAGATTCTTCTCAATTTAATGCGTCCAACCGCCGGAAGCATCATCTATGACCATGAGCCGATCGCGAATATACCGCGGAAAAAAATGCAGATGGTCTTTCAAAATCCTCATAATTCGTTGAATCCAAAAATGACCGTCTACGAGCTTATCTCTGAGCCCATGATCGTACACAGCCTCTGCAAGCCGGAACAGATTAGCGCCCGGGTCATTGAACTTATCGAAATGACCGGGCTGAGTCAAACCCTCGTGCATAACTATACCGACCAGCTCAGCGGCGGACAAAAGCAACGGGTCGCCATTGCCAGGACTCTTGCCGCGGAACCTGAGTTCATCATTTTTGACGAGGCGGTCTCGGCCCTGGACGCTTCCGTTCAAGCTCAGATCGTCAACCTTTTAAAGAGCCTTCAAAAAAGGTTTAACCTGACCTATCTTTTCATCTCTCACGATCTTGCCGTTGTCAAGTATATGACCGACCGCGTTGCCGTGATGCAGGCCGGAAGAGTTGTGGAACTGGCCCCGACCGAGGAAATCTTTTCCGAACCCAAGCATCCCTACACCAAAGAACTTCTCGAATCGCTTAGGCCGGCAGAAAGGGTGCAGCAGCTAAGCTTTATCCCTTCGAATTTTGCTATCGACGACCAAAATCGCGACAAAGGGTGCCCCTTTTGCGACCATTGCCCCCGCTCAGAACCCATCTGCTGGGAAATCAAGCCTGAACTTAAAGAATGCGGCACCGCCCACTTTGCCGCCTGCCACAAAAACTAACCATGAATGTTAAAAGACCGCGCCTAGATCTAGATCTCAATCTCACTTACACCCCCCCCGAAAGCCTTACGGTTGTTGTTTTCGACGCCATCCTCGGCTGGAGCGAAGAAAAACAGAAGAGAATGCTTGAAATATTCTACGACAATGTGTACAGAACTATGACACTCCCTACGTCGGAATTCGCAAAGAATGCACTGTCTGTTTTCCTCAAAAGACGAATACTCCAATCCAAACCGCATTCGCTCGAAAGGCAAAAAGCACTCGACCTGCTTGTCAAAACCGTAATTTTCCAGTATGGAAGAGCCGACTTCTCATTCTGCAGCAGTCTCGCCCCTGAAGCATACATGCTGAAATCTTTAAATCAGCTTTGCGGTTTGACCTCCCTCTCTCTTAATAACTCCGGCGTGGCTGCAGATAATTGGCTCGAATCAATTAGTCGTATGCCGCACCTTCGTTCTCTGCATATTAGAAAGTGCTTTAATGGTGGAACGCCAAATCTCCTTTGCCTTTCGAATTTGCCGAAATTGAATAGTCTGGAAGTCGATTGCTTTAGCCCCGAGCAAGACCGTCTAACCCGATTAACCGAACTTGACGTTGACTATCTGAACCTTTCTGATCCCGAAAACCTAAAAGACATGATAAATTTGAGACGTCTGAGAATCTCCGGACTAAATCCTCCCCCCAGCACACTGAATCACCTGACAAACCTTGAAGAATTGGCAATTGCAACCATGACCAATAGTTGCTCTTTGCGAGGACTGACGAAACTAGAAAGCCTCAAACTAAAGTATAATGATTCTGCAACAACTGATCTTGCTTTCTTTCAAGATCTGACTCGATTAACGAACCTTGATTTAATGCATTCAAGAGCAGAAGTCCACTCACAATTCAGACATTTAACTTCTTTGAAGCGGCTTAATTTGCGTCTCTGCTGGATTTCCAATGTTTTTTTTCAAAATATTTCTTTGTTGAAAAAACTCAATGAACTACATTTAATCGCTTGCCCTGGCATCGCAATTCCTCAAATGCAGGATTTGGCAGAGTTGACCAATCTCACATCATTATCACTCATATTGACAAACATCTCATCCACCGAGCCTCTAAAACATTTATCATTGAAAGAGCTTTGTTTGAACTATTGCTATAGACTAAACGCAGAATACACCGACAATATTATCCACATGACATCCTTGAAGACGCTTCATTTGAACGTAACAAATCTGGGAGACCGGGATATGCGCAATATCGCCAAGCTAGTGCAGCTCACATCTTTGGAAATTAGCTGTGGGGAAAATATAACGGATGATGGCCTCTTAATGCTCGGCTCACTTAAAAATATGACCTCGTTTCAAGTAAACAGTTGCCCATACATTACAGGCAAAGGCCTTAAGATTATTAATAAATTCAGACACCTCGAATATCTCGGAATCAATAACATCGCTCGGAATATCGACAACTTTTATGATGAAATTCCAAATTTCAGGCAGCTAAAACAGATTAATATGAGGGAGAGTACAATTAACAACGCTCAATTACTCAGATTCAAATCGCTCTACCAACTTCAAGAAATTAATCTCTCAGGAGCCCGCAAAGTCTCAATCGAGGCACTCATAAAACTTAAGGGTTATCTCCCCCAATGCACATTTCAGTATTAAGGCACGTCTCTAAGACATGACCTTTTTCATCATACCCAGTGAGAAAGTGACTGCATCGACGATCTCTTCCGGGCCGAAAAACTGAATAGGGCCGGGATACCGGTAGTCGTCATCAAGTCGCCACTTCCGCCTTTGCTTGGCAAATTCGTGGAAGGGCGGTCCGTCCAAGTCAACGAGTGCCTTTTTAACCACGAGTTTTTTCTTTCCTTTGCGCATCTCGCTATGCATTAACGGAACGATAGGAACCCCCAAGATCCCCCACTGAGAAGGAGGTTCGCTCAAATTTGTCGCGCAGGCCATATAACCTGTTTTCTTTTGTGCGATAAGCAAAGCGGCAACATGCCCCAGGGTATAGCAATAGTCGGCGTCAAAGTTTGACGGGAAACAAGACCTGCCTTCATAGCCGCAAAAGTAGGGTTGGGCGCTGAATTTACCCTTATAACTGTCTCCGCGCTTTTTCAATTCAACTTTGACCATTTCAATGAGTAAACGCTCGCTCTCGATTTTAGAAACCTGAACGTTTCCGTGGGGATCGCGCTCTTTGAGAAGCTGCTCTTGTATGCCTTTAGGCAGCAATTTAAAGCTATGTTCCGAGTGCTCGCTTAAACGGTGAGTGATGTATTCGGTTTTTGCCTGAATCGAAGTCAGTTCGTTCATTTTCTGATCCATTTCCTTTGAGGCAAGAAGATGATTAAGCTCGGAAATTAAACTTTTCATTTCCGGAACAAACTCTATAACTCCTTCGGGAATGAGGATCACGCCATAATTCTTCCCCTTTTCGGCTCTCTCGGTGATTAAATCGGCAATATCCCGAACTATATCTTCTAGCGAACGCTCTTCTTTCTGAACCTCTTCGCCTATGAGGGTGTAATTAGGGCGGGTTTGAAGCGCGCACTCCAAAGCGATATGGGAAGCTGATCGACCCATCAGCTTGATGAAGAAATAATACTTGCCGGCTGACAGCGAATCGCGGGCAATGTTCCCGATGATTTCCGAATAAGTTTTGCAAGCGGTGTCAAAACCGAATGACGCCTCGACATAGTCATTGGTCAAGTCCCCGTCGATCGTTTTTGGAACGCCAATCACAGGGCAATCAACTTTGTGCTGCAAAAAATATTCGGCCAGAAACGCCGCATTTGTATTTGAGTCATCGCCGCCGATGATCACAATTCCGTTTAAATCCCTTCGTTTGACCAGATCTTTAACGGCTTCAAACTCTTCGGATTTTTCAATTTTGTCCCGTCCCGATCCGATCAGGTCGAATCCCCCTTGGTTGGCGTACTCATCGATCAACTTGCCGGTCAGCTCCTTGCAGTCATCTTCGATAAGCCCTTTCGGCCCTCCGATAAATCCGTAAAGTAGGCTGTCTTTATGCATTTTTTTTAAGGCGCGGTACATCCCGACAAGCACATTATGCCCGCCGGCAGCCTGCCCGCCGGAAAAAACAACCCCAACTTTCAGCGGCTTATGGTCGCTGTCCGAACCTGATGTAAAACTGATGAGGGGCTGATCATGCGATTTTGGAAATCTGTCAATCAGTTCCTCAGCTGCCTCATTATCGAGTTGCAGAACTTTATCTTCTTTCGGCTTAAGCCTTTCGATATTTTTAATAATATCCGGAAGCTTCGGCTGATAATGCTTCCTGGCTTTTTGCAAAGATGACATAAATTACCTCACATCGTTATAACAGGGCTGTAAAACTTCAAAACAGCGCGTATCGCTCTAATCGGAAACATAGTGAAAAAAAGAGAAAATCACAAACAAAATTCCCATAAGCTGCTAAATTTTAATTTGATGATTATTAACGATTTACGCTCGAATAGCGGCAACTGGACTCGAACCAGTGACTCGCGGATTATGATTCCGCTGCTCTACCAACTGAGCTATACCGCCGTAAGCGATGATTAAAGAAAATAGCGGGGGGAGGATTCGAACCTCCGACCTTTGGGTTATGAGCCCAACGAGCTAACCCCTGCTCCACCCCGCGGTAACGTTTGAATTTATAAGCATATCAAACCCATTGAATTATAAGCAATAGGATTTATGAAATTTTTATAGCTTCGAGGGTTCTTTCCGTAGCCCCCTGATTGTCCCGGATCAATCTGAGTCCGTTGCGGCCGAGAATGCGCCTCTTTTGTTCATCGGCCAGCAGGTCGCGAAGAGCTTGGCCAAGATCCTGCATCGAAACTTGCATGCCCGCGCCGTAGTTCATACAAAGCTCTTCCAGTTCAGGCTGCGACTTCATGTTGGGACCGAAGATTACAGCAACGCCGTACTCGCTTGGCTCAAGGATATTATGGCCGCCGACATGTTCCACGTAGCTGCCTCCGACAATCGCGGCGTCGGCTGCCCGGTAGCATTTTTTTAAAATTCCCATCGCATCTACAAGGAGCACCTTGAAATGTTTCTCCCCTGCTTTTGACAACCTGCTGTAGGGCTGCTTGCAATCCTTTAGAAGTTCTTCAATTTGGTCGAAACGTTCGGGAT
>SLFE01000068.1 GCA_007124415.1 Waddliaceae bacterium
GCAGGGCCCGGCCCCCTAACCGGCCCCCTAACCGCCCCCTAACCCGGCCCCCTAACCTGTTTGGCATTGGCTGTCGATACGGCAAATTTTGTCATCTTCAAAGAAAAGCTTGTGGATAAGGATAAGACTTCGGCGCGTTTTTGCCGATTCAGCAGATTGTATAGAAATTTCAACCTTTACGCTGCGATTCTGATTATCAGGCTGATAGGAAACGCTCTCGATCCGCCATGGGAAAATTTTATTTTCACCGTAGGAAAAAGGGTTGCTGATTATTTCCACTAGATCTTTTTTGTCTGAGCTCGTCGTACCATTTATTCTGATATCTTCTGTTAGCAATTTTCCCAAATTGTCCGGATCGGGTTTCCGGTAGCAAAAACTAACAAATTCTGCGGCAACTGGCATTCCCATAACTTTTCCTCCTGTTGTGACGCAAATTCTAGTAACTTTGCGAATTTAACGCCACCCAGCCGCCGCCCAAGGATTTATAAAGTCCGATCAACTGATTGAAAGCCTCGATCCTGCTTTCGATCACAGCTTGCTTTGATTGCAGATGCACTCTTTCTTTCTCGAAATCCTCCATCTTGGCGACTACTCCTCTGTCAAAAAGCAAATGAGTCAGCTCCAGAGAGTCGGATGTGTCTTCAAGGGTTTCCTCCAGAAACGCCAGTCTGTTCAACTCTTGCGAGTAGCCGGTTATTCGGTTTTCGGTCTCTTCGACAGCCTTGAGGATGGTGTTTTCGTATGTATAAAACGCCTGGGCGGCTTTCCCCCTTTCCTGTTATTGGAGTCCTCGATTGTCCCGAAGTCGTGGACATTATACAGGAATATTTCCAATAACTGCTTGAATTTCTCTGTCTGCTAAATATCCATTTCGTACAACTTGTCGTTTTCTCAATCAGAACCCGTGCAACAACGACTGCAATTATTTTTATATTAGTTTCTGATTCACAAAGATATACGATAAAATAAATAAAATATAACGATTTTGATAAAATAAAGAAACAGGAGGTGAATTATGAAAAAACTAATATCAGCTTCATTGTTTCTTTTTATTTTTCAGTTCGGCTTGTTAAGCCTTCACGCTCGATCCCCCGGAGAGCTCTCCCCTGATGAACAAGTCAGAAGACCGCCCGAGCACCATATTTGCCAGGCTGTCAACAATCAATACACATTGAAAATCATCCGCCAAGTCGTAGAGGATGATACACTTAAATTTCAAGAGCAGGAGTTCGAGCCCATCCTTCTCGGCAAGGACGCAGGCGGAAGGCTTATCCTTGTAGGGAAAGCGCCGGGCAGCGACAGGGTTGAAAGGATTCCTTTGCGCTACATCAAGGATTCAGCGGTCGACGAGACCAAGACCTTTTTAGTGACGCAGCAGATGAGGGACCACGCCGCCGGAATGGTCAGCGAAATTATTTGCGGCCCTTAACAATTTAATAAAATAATTAATATTATGTTATATTAATTATTAGGAGGTGAATTATGAATAAATTTATTCCATTTTTAGCGATATTATTTTCTATCCCTTTAACATTATTCAGTTTAGTTGATGTTAGAGTAGGGCCTTTGGAAGTGAGAACTTCAGACAGAGCTCCCTTGGAGGCTGTCGTATTCGATCCCGGACACCCCATTTGCTTTGCCGTAGCCCATCAAATGACTCTTGAGGTCGTTACAGCGGAAACCAACGAGGATAAAGTGACTTTCACAAAAAAACTCTTTGAACCTGTACTGCTCGGAACAGATGAAGATGGCGATGCGGTCCTTATTGGAAAACGCTCGGGTGACGATGAACTTAAAACATTACCTCTTAAAGATATAGAAGACTTCAGATTGCTTGAAAACATGCGCTTCGGCATAGACAAGGAGACAAGGGAGCAGGCGCATGACATGGTTGAAGAGGTCATTTGCGATTGATGGGGGTTTTTGTTTTTGAGATGATGATGTAAGTCTATAAATATGGACGCACATACCGCAGTTGTCAGCCTGGCTGCCGTCATCGCCTTGGGTATTTCGATGAAGTGGCTCAGCTGGGCCATTAACGCCCCCTCAATCCTGCTGCTTCTCGCCGCAGGTTTTTTGGCCGGACCGATTCTCGGTTGGATCAATCCCCGAGAGCTGTTCGGCCATCTGTTCCTCCCTATCGTGTCACTCTCGGTCGCCGTCGTTCTGTTCGAGGGAGGGCTGAGCCTAAGATTTAAAGATGTTCGGGAGGTGGGCCATGTGATCCGCAATCTGGTCACGATCGGCGCTGCCATCGGGATGGCCTCGACAGCGCTATTCCTTTACTATGCTCTCGGCTTCAGCCTGACATTTTCCTTGCTCGAAAGCGCCATCTTGATCGTCACGGGCCCGACAGTAATCATCCCGATGCTCTCCCACATGAATGTGAAAGACCCTGTCCGTTCGGTTCTTCGATGGGAAGGGATCA
Organism: Waddliaceae bacterium; assembly: GCA_007124415.1. Taxonomy (GTDB): domain Bacteria; phylum Chlamydiota; class Chlamydiia; order Chlamydiales; family SLFE01; genus SLFE01. The sequence continues at coordinate 2,429 of SLFE01000068.1, forward strand.
TTATCGACCCGATCGGCGCTATGGCCGCCGTGCTGATCTTCGACGCCCTTTTGCAGCAAAGCGTCACCGAGGCGCTCGGCGTCATCAGCATCGGGGTCATCAAAACAGTTGTCGTCGGAACGGTTTTAGGAATTGCCGCGGCCTATTTCATGCTGATGATCCTGAAAAAATTCTGGCTCACAGACGAGCTTCACAATCCTGTGGTTCTGATGCTTCTCTTTGCCGCCTTCACACTGTCCAACCTTTTGCAAATGGACTCGGGGCTTATCTGCGTGACGATCATGGGTGTGATCCTCGCCAACCAAAAGGAGACAAAAATCTGCCACATCGTCGATTTCAAAGAAAACCTGCGGACTATCCTGATCGCGTTTTTATTTATTATTTTAGCGGCAAGCATCGAATTGGAGGCGCTCAAAGGAACTTTATGGATGAGCCTGCTTCTATTGGCCTTTCTCATTTTCATCGCCCGCCCTTTAAGCGTTTTGGCCTCATCCTGCTTTTCCGAACTCAGCTGGCGGGAAATTTTCTTCATGTCCTCGCTAGCCCCTCGCGGCATCATCGCCGCGGCCATCTCGGCCCTTTTCGGATTGAGGCTGGCAAAAATCGGATACCCCGAGGCCGAGATCATCGCGCCCATCACCTTCACAGTCATCGCCGGCACAGTCATTTTCTACGGAATCGCCACTCCCTTGATTGCCAAATGGCTCAAGATATCGAAGGATCCGAAGCAAGGGGTTCTGATCATCGGGGCCAATGCCCTTGCCCGTAAAATCGGAGAGGTTCTTCAAACGGAAGGGTACCAAGTGCTTTTGATCGATACCGACGAGGGGAAGGCGACGGAAACAAAAAACAACCGCCTGCCCGTTTACCACGGCAGCTTTTTGTCTTTCGAATCGGATCACCCAAAGGGCTTGGAGGGAATGGACAAGCTTTTTGCCATGACCGAAAACGACGACGTCAACAGCCTGGCCGTCACACATTTTGCCCGGCACTTCGACCAGTCAAACCTGTACCAGCTTCCCGCAGTCTCCCCTAAAATTTCAGTACCGATGAAGGGAAGGCGCCTTTTCGGGGACATGTACGATTTTACCAGGCTCTCAGCTTTCCTCAGGCAAGGTTACGAAATCAAGTCCGTTCCCGTAACCTCGGAATTTCTCTGCGAAAGCTGGGATGAGGAATACGGCTTTGAGGCCTTTGCTCTTTTTTACATCAGAAAAAACGGCGTCCTGACCCCCGTATCCGCAGAGTCGACCTCTCCCCCAGCTCCGGGAGGAAAGGTCGTGTTTATGGTCAAATCGCGCTAACTATGTCCTATCGAATAGTTCCATACATTTTTCCGTGATTATTTTGATGAGGAGATTGTCATTTTCAATTTGATCTTGAATAATTGCATGCGCATCAGATTTTGAGAGCGCTTTCTTCTCTTGCAATGCTGCTCGACACTTCAATAATTTTTCAAGCTGCGCTGCCAAAGCGTACTTATCCAAGTTTCCCGCGGCGATCTGATAGGTTGAATCGTGACAGTGACGGAAAACAAAACCTCTGCTCAGGTCAACACTTGGTTTTGGAGCACTATGTGAAACACTACAAATCATAACTACCTCCTCTGTTGGGCTGGCTTTTGACAGATAAACACAAGGGGCGATTTTCGATCAATTTTTTCTTGTATAGAAGGGCGCATTTTTGTAAATTGTTTCTCCTATGGAGCCTGATCTTGACATACGTAAGTCTTTGAACACACTTTGCGATCCTTTTCTTGATAAGATCAAATACGACGATTACAACGCTTTCTGCAATCAACTAACAAAAATCGCTCAAGAAAAAATCGACACCTTGGTCAAAGAGCGCCAAAGGATGATCAAGTCGCTGCTCAAAAACCGCATTCCTTTCAGCAATTTATCTGAAAGCTTCACAACGAGGATTTTGCAAAAGGCTTTTTTCGAAAATAAAACCGCCGACGCCTTCATCATTCTTGAAAATCTCATCGAAAATGATTGCAGCGAAAAAAAGATCATTCCTGACAGCCCAGAGTGGAATGATTGGCGGTTAATGACAGAGCATATGTCCATAAAGGGCATTGCCTCTGCTATGCATCATTTCTTTAACTTATACCGTTTGACCTCTACCCCCCTTTTCAAGGAGTGTTTCCTCACCCTGATATACCTGTTTTTCAATATCAAAAATCAATCCATCGCCGCGAAAAACAGATCCGACCGTATTATGATCCCAAAAGCAGTTAAAAATACTCTCGGACTCATTAATTGGAAAGAAAACTCTAAAAATACAAGGTTCATCGAGCTTTCTATTCTTCCATTCGGCACCAGGACGATACCGAATCTGTACACCCTGTATGATAATGAACACTTTTTTCAATATATTTTGGGAGCCTTGCACACAATACCCTTTGCACGCTGGAAATATAAAGGCGCTGTTTTGGAAAATTTGTTCGCAGGTTTATCCGAAAAAAATCGGTGCCTCCTGATTCAATGCCTAATCAAAGCCGATTGCGATGCAAAGACCAAGCGGATCGGCGAAATCGCAGACCGGATCGCATCAACGGCCAATTTTTCGGAAATCGCTCCTGATTTAACCGCTTATCGCGAATTGAATCCGCAAAAAACAGAGGAGAATTTTCAACTATTCGGCTGGCCTTGCCCAAATTTTACTATCGATAGGCAAACCGGGAGCGAGGCACGCCATTTGAACCGGAGCTTTTTAGGAGCCACACGGTGCAAAGGCCTTGTCATCTGCCTATACCATAGCAATAATCCCAAATTGCAAAGTTCAACCTGGTTTTTAGGCTACAACCTCCCCTACGAAAAGCTGGTCTGGGGAACAGCTCTGGAACAAATTCCCTTTTTCATGCAAAAAACCCCTCTTGGCATCGCCTACCTCTATCAAAACTCCCAAGACCTCCACTTTATCAATCCCGAGTCAAAAGAAGAGTTTTTTAAGCTTCGGCTTCCCGCGCCTGTAGAAAAAGGCGATGAAATCGCCGTCACTCCTTCAGGGTTTTGTTTTTTAGCATGCGGCGATAAGCTCTACGGCGGACAAATGACAAGGAACTCCTGGAAGACAAAATTCATTAAAAACAGACCCCGGAGCCGCATGAAGCTTTTCGGTCAGACGGCAGGCTTTTCCAACTACGGCCTGGACGATAAGGTTTTGATCTCCAACGGCAAGACCATAACTATACACAATTGCTGGGATTTTCATTGTGCAGGAGGTTTGGTATATACACTTAGGCTTCAAAACAGCCCTCCCGATACCACAATGATCATCTCAAAGCACAAATTAAAAAAAGGCAAGCTGACCAAATCTTTAGAGGACTTTCAATTCAACGCGGGGCTTCTCCGCTTTTTTGATATTATCGATGATAATACTTTCATTTTCAAAAATTCGGATCACAAGCTGGTCCTTTTCAATTTTAAAACAAAAGAAAATCGCATCATTAACCAATTTTCAGCCAACCACAAACACTACATTGATAAAGAGGCCAAAAGAATCTGGTCCTGGGACCTCCGTTCAAAGGAGCTCTGGAAGCACTCGCAAGAACAAAGCCGAAGAATCGCTGTTTTAGACGATGTCTCCGACGCCCGCCTTGCATTTGCCGATAAAGATCAAACCCTATATTACCTCGGTTGATGGTTTATGAAATTGCAGCTGCCCTAGTACATAGTTAAAAAAGTTTTTGCTATTATCTGTCACAGTCTTCACCGTCCTGCTGCGACGTTCGACCTCGAAAACTTTACTAAGTTTCCTTCGGTCTCCACGTCATCAACAGGAC
>SLFE01000268.1 GCA_007124415.1 Waddliaceae bacterium
AGTTTCTGCGGGAGCCAAAGGATGCGTCCGTGTGAATCCCGGAAGCTGGGCCGCCTGCTCATTGACGCGCGGATTGAGTTTCATTGTACAGCTGCCAAGGGGATAAAAAATGTTGTCAATCCCGACATTCTTCGAAGCCAATTCAGAAAAGTGGCGGGTAAGATCAATTTCGGAAATTTCCGGAAGAGGAACTTCAGATTCCTTTTTAAGATTGGAAGGAGGTTGAAACTTGTCAAATGCGGAATCTCCCTTTGGGAGGCTGTATGCCCTCTGTCCTTTTTGGGATTTTTCAAAGATAGTTTTTGTCAACGGGCCACCTCTTTAGCAATGTCAATGTAGCGGTCAAGCTGGGATTTGCTTTTAGTCTCGGTCACGGCAACCAGGCAGTAGTCCTTCAGGGCGGGATAGTAACGACCCAAGTCCACGCCGCAGGCAACGCCTTCTTTTTCAAAGCGGTTCCACACCGTTTCATAAGGCTTGCCAAAATGAACTGCAAACTCATTAAAGATGGGAGAGTCGATAGTTGTCACTCCCGCGATTTGCTCAAGCTGCGATTTTAAATAAGAGGCCCGCTGAAAGTTGGTAAGAGCCGTTTCTTTGACTCCCTGCTTTCCATACCAAAGGATGCCCACAAGACACGCTAAAGCGGCCAGAGCCTGATTGGTGCAAATGTTGGATGTGGCCTTATCGCGCCTGATGTGCTGCTCGCGCGCCTGGAGTGTTAAAACAAAACCCCGATTCCCTTCCGTATCGACTGTTTCACCTACAATCCTTCCGGGAAGCTGCCTGACGAGTTCCTGCCTGCAGGCGATATAGCCGGCATAGGGACCGCCGAACTGAAGGGGCAGGCCGAACGGCTGGGTCTCGCCGATGGCTATGTCGGCTCCCAATTCAGCAGCATTTCTGTAAATGCCGTAAGACATGGGGTTGGCCGCCAGCACTAAAAGAGCGCCGCTGTCTTGAATCTTTGCGGAAAATGAAGGAATGTCTTCCATAGCGCCGACAAAGTTTGGCGATTGCACAATAACGCACGCCGTTCTGTCATCTAGCTGCTCTTCAAGAGCGCTGATATCCAGCTGCCCGTTTTTTTCGAAAGGAACTGCGACAATTTCCGCATCCGCCCCTTCGGTGTAGAGCTTGATCACAGCAAGATAATGAGGGTGGAGGGTTTCGGCAACCAAAATTTTCGAACTCCCTTTTTTGTGGCGCAAGCTCATCAGGGCTGCTTCGGCGCATGCAGAGGCGCCGTCATAAACCGAGGCGTTGGACACATCCATTCCTGTCAAAGCGCAGATGGCAGACTGAAATTCGAAAATAGCCTGCAGCATGCCCTGTGATGCCTCGGCCTGGTAAGGAGTGTAAGAGGTCAGAAATTCAGACTTGGAGACGACCGCGGAAATGAGAGCGGGCACGTGGTGTTCATAAGCTCCGGCGCCCAAATAATTGTCAAGAAAAGGAAAGCGGTTTTCAGCGGCTATTTCTTCGAGGCGTTTAATCCCCTCATATTCGGAAAGACCGTCATTTTCCATCGGCCTGTCCAGCCATATCTGCCGGGGAACATCCTGAAACAGCTCTTCAATGCTTTCGACTTGAAGCGCCGCCAGCATTTCTTTCACCTGGGTTTCGCTGTTGGAAATAAAATCCATCTACGCTTTACCTTGCTCGAACTGACTTTTATATTGCGCCTCATCCATCAATTTTTCAAGTTCGGATTCATTCGAAAGCTTGATTTTGTAAATCCAACCCTGATCCTGGGGTGAAGAATTGACCAGCGAGGAGTTGTCCTGAAGTTGTTCATTGACCTCCACGATTTCCCCCGAGACCGGAGCGTAGACATCCGCCGCTGCCTTGGTCGATTCCAAGACTGCCGCTTCTTCGCCCGCCTTGACCGTTTCGCCGACAGTCGGAAGCTCGACATAAACAATGTCTCCGAGCTCTTCCTGGGCATGGTCGCTCACTCCCACAGTGCCGACGCCGCCCTTAATTTCAATCCATTCGTGCGATTGGGTGTATTTCATAAAATCCCCTATGGTTTATAGAAAGGCATTTTGATTACGCGTGCCGGAAGCTTGCGCTGCCTAACCTGAATTTCAAGTGTATCATCAATGTCAAATTTTCGGTCGACCAAAACGATGGCAATCGCCTGTTTCAACGAAGGTGAGAACGACCCCGACGTCACCTTGCCGACACGCTCGCCTTTGAAAAAAACATCGCTCCCCTCCCTCGCGATTCCGCTTCCTTCGACAACCGCTCCATATTGATGCCGTTTTGCCTGCAGTTTTTCCAGAGCCTCTTTTCCGACAAAGTCGCGGCCGTTCATCTTCACAGTCCAGGCAGAAACGGTTTCTGTGGGATAAATATCGTCGGCAAGCTCATGGCCGTAGAGGGCAAGCCCCACTTCCAACCTCAGAGTGTCTCTTGCACCCAAGCCGGCAGGCTCAATGCCATAAGGCTGTCCTTTTTCCAAAAAAAGATCCCAAAGGCGGTCGATCATCTCGTTGGAGGCGTAAATTTCAAATCCTCCCGAACCGGTATATCCCGTTGAAGCAAGAAGAACAGTATCTCCGTTGAATTCAGCGCGCCTGACCTTCATCGGTTTCATTTCCGATGCCTCGGGAAAAATTTCAGAAACCAGATCGACGGCCTTGGCCCCCTGAACGGCTAAGATCCCCTCGCTTTCATAACAGGGAACGATCTCGACCTCGTAGGGCTCGGCATGTTTTTTTAGATGAGCCAGATCTTTCTCTCTATTTGATGCGTTGACAACGACAAAAAACTCGTCTTCGTCCAAGCGATAGACAAGCATGTCGTCAACGCACCCTCCGTGTGGGTGGCACCAAACGGTGTAAGTGGCAGAGCCTGCTTTTTTTCCCGCAATCTTGTTTGTCGAGAGAAAATCGAGAAGATCTTCAGCTTCCGGCCCCTTTACGACAATGCGTCCCATGTGGGAAACATCGAAAATTCCAACATTTTCCCTGACGGCATTATGTTCGTGGATAATTCCTTTGTATTGAATCGGCATCTCAAAACCTGCGAATTCCGCCAGTTTTGCGCCAAGTTCCCGATGCTTTGGGTGAAGAATCGTCTCTTTCATCTGACTAACCTCATGGTGCTCCAGAGAGCGGGGTTTTGATCGATTTTATATTCGGACGCGTGAAGGGAAAAGTGCTGCGCGGCGCCTCCATAGCGATTAATTCGATAAGTGAAACCAAGACGATCGAACTGACCGGAATCATAGCCATGAAGGGAGGGTGAAGGAATCCGGATAGACACCTCATAAGATGATCGCTTGCGTGTGGTTTTCACCTCCAATTCGCCTGGATCGCAGAGAGTGTGGACGTCTTCGGTTCGGAAACGGGTCGTCTCCAGAGCCTGCTGACCCTCCACAGGTTCGCCTAAAAAAACAAAGTGATGGCAGAAACGGTGATTGAATCCTGCGGACTTGATATCTCTGGTATCGAGGAAGATCTCGACGCTGTCGCCGTACTCGTGGTCGGGAAAAACCGACTGCTTGAAGGGCTGCTGAACGGAAACGACAAAAGAAATGCCCTCTTCATTCCAGCCTGCCGAAACAGCGGCAAACTCCTCTTCGCACAAAAGGCCTGAGGACGAAGGAATTTTATATTTACCGCTCAATTTCCCGCCGCTGCAATAATGACAGTCAAATTCCAAAGGAAAATAATTCACCGGCAGCAAATCGATAGAATCCAAAGGAGCTTCAATCGAGTTTTGCATGCTCATCACCGGGCCTTAGATAATCGAGTTTTATCGGTTGTATTTCTTCTATCAAAGTTAATGTTTTTTCAAGCAGTTGTTTTTTGGCGTTGTTGGACAGCAAATCCTGCCCTTCAACTATCCCTTCGCTGATCAAACCCTGATCGGGTTCAACTTCTTTTTTCACCAGCTGGAAGAAGGAGACGTCCCCTTGCGGAGGAGTGTAAATCCCGGACCACTCTCCCGGCTGCAGGGAGAATGCCAGTTCCCGGTCAATCTTCTCGTCGTTGGCGCCGCTTCGCTTCAAACTATATTCCGACTTTACCATTTTCCACTGTTCGATCAAAGGAGGCCTGGGAGATAAATCGTTGTCGTTGACTATAGACTCGCCGGCAAGGATCCATTCGGAATTTTCCGGATCGCTTTCGACTCTTTTTTTCAGATTTTCCATGATCTCGGTAAAGCGGTAGCGGGCCGCATCGTCAACGGTCAAAGCTTCGGTACTATTGACTTTATCGTTGACAGCAAGCAAAACATCCGTGAAATAATCTTTGGCCACACGGTCCCTTGCATCCGAAAAGGATTTCCATTCGCCGCTTGCGGTTTTGTATTTATCCGGATTCTCTTCCCGAATCTTTTCATAATGCTCCTCGAGCACTGTTCTCAACCTTTCGTCAAGCGATCCGTCATTTTTCACTTCTGCGAAGGTAAGCACATCCATTTCCGGAGCCGTCCGGAGTCGTTGAATCCTGTAATAATGACGGCCGTCTTCGGTGTATTTCGATAGCTCGGGAGCCGATCGGTCGAGAAGGCCCGCCAGCTCGACTCCATTTTCGACTCCGGGAAGAACAGGCACACTGCCGCCCATGCGAATCCCGATAATACGCGTTTGAGGCCTATGGCTTTCCAAAGCCCGATCGATCCATTCAGGATTTTCTTTTACGATCATCTCTTTTGAAAATTGGTCGATCTTATTTCTTGCATCGCGATTAAGCGAATTTAACGCCGCAAAACGATCTTCGCGACCGGAGGCATCCCTCACCCCCAGGTCGGTAAAGGTATTTCTCAACAGATCCCAATTTTCATCCTGCATTTGCCAATTCCACATTTCTTTAGTCCCTACCTCGTTCTGAAGCTCCACGGTATCTACGGAAGCTATGGAGACTTCGTACCGCTTTTGGACAAATTCGGGATAGTGCCGGGCCACTTCATCGGAGGAGTAGAACTCGGTCGGCAAGGCCAGTGGATTTTCTTGGTCTCTTTTGGCGACGGCGCTTAAGTAATACTCAAATCTCTGCAAATCCTGAAAATGGCTCAGCCGCATCGCATCAGACAGCCGATATAAATTTCCGTGAACAGCCAAACTGGCATAATCGGCAAAATTCTTATAGGGAAGCCTGTCGACAAGAACTGAATTTCCGACAACGTCGAAATAACGGCGGAACAAAAGGACTTTCTTCCAGAGGTTGACCGCCTGTTTCATATCCATATGCATCAACCGGAGCTGATTTTTCAGATAATCATCGGCGTTAACGCTCTCAAAATATGGTGAGCTTTTATTTTGTTCATAGCTGACGCGCGTCTGTTTAATCAGGCTCGCCGTTGCCTCGTCATCGCTGACTTTTAGTCCTTGCTGCTCAGCCATCTTGGCCACATCTAGAATCAAAGCGGAAGCTAGGCGTATAAACCGGGGGCCGAACCAGTCGTCTATGGTTTTGTACCCGAAAACAGACAGGTCGGTTTGTGGAAGATTCGGATCTTGCGGCACCCATGAGTACTGCTGGTTCTGATAAGCCAAAACTTGTTTGACCGTTAAAGGGGACAGCTTTCTTTGTCCTAGGTAAAGCTGGACGCGGGCATTGAATTCTTCTTCCGAAACCGGATTTTCACCGCCCTGAAGCTGGCTGAAATGGCGCTTCATGTCGGGGGCGAGAAAATTCCAAGCGTTTTCGACACTGATAAATTCGGCCTGAGGATGGCGGTAGAGCTTAAAGTTCCTTTCCTTCTTAGCGCGGGCATCGAGATCGCCTCTCAAAAAATCGCCATATTGCCTCGCTAGGACCGACGCGAGTCCCGACTGAAGAAAATCATTTTGTAAAACGCCGTCGTTCAGGAAGTTAGGCCCCCGGCGACCGCCAAAATAAAGCTTATCCTGCGCGTCTGTCGTCAAAAAATAGGCCATTTGCTCAAGTTCGGATTTTTTAACTTTTGTCCCGTCAATGGCCGTCCGGACCACCGGATCGGAAATCTGAGGGCCGTTCAAAGAGTTGATTACCCCGAAAAACGAGAAAGAAATGACAATTATCGTTGTCACGAATATGAAGAAATATTTCTGATATTTCCTAAAAAACCCAAGCATCTGCCGCAATCTCCTTTAAGGTGAGTTGAGTTGATATTTTAACATCTAAACCAGCTTTAGGACAATATTTTGTTTTTAATCTGCATCTCAAGCGGTGTTTGACTCCAATTATTTAACCATTTTATATAAAATA
>SLFE01000087.1 GCA_007124415.1 Waddliaceae bacterium
TTAACGGCAAGCTTCGGGATGAATGCCTGAACGAGAATTGGTTTTTAAACTTAACCGATGCAAGAAGAATTGTCGGGAAGTGGGCTCATGATTACAATACTTATCGCCCGCATAGTGCCCTGGGAGGGTTAACGCCACATGAGCTGGCTAGCCAGCTCAGTGATAACTTGCTTTTGACAGAGAAAGCGCTACAACTAACCAGAACCTCTAATTAAAGATGGACCCAACAAGGGGGCAAGGGCAATCTTAAACACAATTTTTGGTAATATCTCTTGAAGAAGTGTAATGACTTTATGTAAATACTTAATTGTGGGTGGGGATTTTCACCCAACCCATCGAATGAAATATGCTAGATGAGAACTAGCATTTTTGTTCAGCATATTTTGTAGAGGATTCAATCTTATCTGCAGGCCCACTGCTGGAAGATCCTGAACACATTCCTCCTGCGAGCACATTATAAAATGACAAATCTGTAATTTCCAAATTTTGCTCCGCAGAAGCTTTTTCCTTAGTTTCCATGACATATTCATGGACGATTGCTGGTTCTTGTGGTAAATCCATTTTTTGACTTCTCCATTTTTATGGGTTTTAAGATATTTACGGATTATATATAATCACGTCCTTTGGGTCAACAGGATCTTCCAAAAAGATGACTGTCCAGTGTAAGTAAAAAATTTTATAGCCATTTTTCGAACTGCGGAGAATCGTAAATGAGAACAATTTGCATAAGAACAAAAATCGATCCTGAATTCCTTGACGAGGTTCGCGAATGGTTCAATACGCTGAAAGATCGCCTAAATGAGACCATGGAAACCTTGGAGAACGAGAAAGTATTGGTTGAATCGGCTTTCTTGGATAAACACGATAACGACGTATATTTAATTTATTATTTAAAAGCTGAAGACATTGATAAAGCTTATGAAGTATTCGATAGTTCCACATCTTCAATTGATACTTACTTCAAAGAATGCTGGAAGAAATATTGTAAAGGGCGAGTTGTGCTTGAGGAACTATTAGATTTAGAAAGATTATAAAATGTCTGCATCTTTCTCAATCAGACAGGATTTTAGATTTCACGTTTTGGATAGCGGTAAGGTCGTATTTTACTCAGATTCAACGAGTTTCCTTCTTGCGAATGAAATATTTGTTCAGATAGCCCTTTCCCTTGATGATGAACCGAAATCTGCTAAGGATTTGACAATTCAATTAGCTCCGAAATTTGGCGAAAAGTTGATTGATCAAGCTCTTAATTTGATGTTGGAGAAAGGGCTTTTAGCTGAACATTACAGTTCAACTTTTTCTCAGGAAGCTCAAGCGTTTTGGTGTGAAAATGGCTTAGATGTCAGGCTGTTGGAATCTTTGCTGAAGAATAAGAAGATATCCGTAAAGGCTTTTTGCAAAGATTCTCACCAGCTTGAAACGAAGTTTACAGATCATTTTGAACAATTGGGATTTGGAGTTTCTGAAGCTGGTGATTGTTCGATATTAATAGTGGATCATTATTTAAATCCAGATCTTGATCACTACGTCAAGAAAAGTCTGAAAAGTGGGCATGCTTGGATTCCTCTTAAAATTGTAGGGTGCAAAATTTGGCTTGGCCCAATTTTCAAGCATTCAGGTAACTATTGCTGGGACTGCTTTAGGCAATCTCTGAAAATAAATCGAAGGGTTGAAGTCGATCTTTTTGGCAATGACAGCACTAACCTCAGTCTCCCCAGTAGGGCGTATATATCTTCCAATGATGATCTGGCTTTCAGCATCTGTGCTGTCCAGCTAGTGAGATGGTTAGTTGATGCAAAAACTTGTCCGCTTTCTAATCAGATTGTAAGTATTGACCCTTTCAATTTGAAAATTGAAAATCATCAGTGTGGAATTGTTGTCTGTAAAAAATGCAGTGCTATTCAGGTTAGAAAACAAGATGATCGACCTTATAAATTTACAAAAAGACCGATTGTCTTTAGTGATGAAAATGGACCTAGAAGTGCACATCCTGAAAATACCATTGAGATACTCAATAAAGTGGTCAGTCCTATAACTGGGATTGTGCCTACATATACTTTATTTCAGGTTAATGGCGACTATGTTGCCTCGTCTATTAGAAACCTTCCCCTTTACGATGTCGATCTGATTGAAAAAAACAAATCATTAAGGGTTCCTGATGTAGCAGTTGGGAAAGGAAAGACAAAACAGCAAGCTAAAATTGGTTGTTTTGCTGAATCTGTTGAAAGGTATAATTCAACTTCTTTCGGCGATTACCACATTCTTTCGAAGTATCAAGAATTACCGCATAAAGGTTTGAGACCCGAAGAGTTGCTCCTATTTAGTGAAACTCAATATGAGAATAGAAGTCTGATTAACAAATTATTTGGTTCATTCAATCAGATTTCTAAAAAGTATGATAACTCTGAAATTAGATGGACTCAAGTCCTTTCTTTGAACGGGGGAGATTCAGTTTTTGTGCCTTCTTCGTATTGTTTCTTAAACTATCCTTATCAAAACGAAATCGAATTGTGCCCTGGTGATACTAATGGGTGTGCAAGTGGAAATACAATAGAAGAAGCTGTTGTTTATGCTGTTTTAGAGTTGATCGAGAGGGATGCGGTCGCTATTTGGTGGTACAATAAAATTCAATTCCCTGGAATAGACATCAAATCCTTGTCTGATCCGTCTTTAAACGATCTGATTGAAGTTCACAGAAGAGAGGGGCGAATTTTTCATCTGATTGATATTACCTCTGATTTAAATATTCCTGTATTCGTAGCCGTTTCATCAGATCAGAATGGAGATCATATACATTTTGGTACAGCTTCTCATTTTAATCCTGTTATCGCAATGATCAGAGCTGTTCGAGAATTAAATCAGATAATGACTCACACAACATTAGGCCAATCATTTTTATCCAAAAATGTTCATCCTAGTCAAAGGGAATTTGCAAAATGGGTGACAAGTGAAAATCTTAGAGATCACCCTCATTTGAACCCCTTAACAAAAAATTATTTTTACCCAGATAAGTATACATTAATTCATTCCAATGATTTTCTTGATTACATTAATGAACTCAGTGCACTTTTTAGAAAAAAAAGTCTCTCTGCATACTGGTTAAATCTAACTCAAGCAAATATAGAATTTTTTACAGTTAAAGTTATTATCCCTGGTTTAAGGCACTTTTGGAATAGGTTAAGTCCTGGAAGGCTGTATGATGTGCCAGTAGAGCTCGGGATGATTTCCACACCAAATTTAGAAGAGCAAATGAACGAAACTCCATACTTTTTGTAGTTGACAAAATGGAAAAAATTTTAAAGTTAAATAATAGATTTGCTGTTGAAAAGATTTCATCTGATGAATGCATTTTTCTTATTGATGGCTTAAAAAAAGCGACATTTATTCCGCAAGATGAGGAATTTTGCAAGATTATCGCACACCTGGCGATACTAGGGATTGAAAAGGATAGCATCAATGTTATCTCATCCAGTATCCATCGAAAACGTGCACTTGAATTTATTGAGAGCCTAGAGCTTCATGGGTTTATCAACTATGATCTTAAACTGGATTGTGGATTGAAGGTGGGGATTTGTCCAAACAAACAAAATTTTCAATTTCCAGTAATGAAAAAAGGGTCTGTCAACAATCTGGGTATTTCAAATCATACTTTTTTCAGATACTCAAGTGATGCAGTTATTTTAGAAAATCCATTATCAACCTTCAAGCTGTATGTTGAAGACATCTTCTTTAATTTGCAATTGGTTCTTGAAAAGCAAAAGAGTATGAGTGAACTATTGTCAATTTTGTTGGCAGGGGGATTTATTACTGAGTATGAATCAAATCAGTGCGACTGGGAATTCCACGATCTTCTGTTTCACACCAGAAGTCGTCTAGGTATGGCCGATGACAGTAGCAATCTTGGTGGAACGTATCGGTTTAGACCAGCCAATATTGAAGTCTATAACGGATTTAAGGAGTGTCAAAACAAAAAATATTTTCAGTTAGGTGTGCCTGTTCAAGAGGCAAAGTGCAATAAAAAGGATTTTTTTGAACTTTTGCAGGCCAGAAAGTCCAGCAGATCCTTTTCAAAGGATAAAACAATGACTTACGATCAGATTGGAGAATTCTTGTTTCACACTGCAATGATCATTCACTCAACACCTCAAGATGGGCAACTAGATTTTTTGAAGCGAGCGTTCCCAAGTGCAGGGGGTATTCATGATCTCGAGTTTTATTTGTTGATAAATAAAAATGATTCTTTTAAAAGAGATGTATACTATTACCATCCACAAAGGCACGGACTCTATCAACTTCAGGTTCAGGACAAATACCTGGATGAAATTACACAAAATGCAATGGTTGCCCTTGGGAGCATTAAAGTAATGCCCCCTGTCATTGTGATCTTGACTTCTCGATTTATGAAAATGAGATCAAAGTATGAACGTATTGCCTATCGGAATACGATTCTGTCTGTTGGCGCAGCATTTCAAACGATGTATCTTACAGGGGCTGCTATGAATTTTTCAACTTGCGCATTGGGTTCAGGAAATCCAGGTCTTTTTGCCGAGGCTATCGGAGTAGATCCTCTAGAGGAGGGCGCAGTTGGCGAGTTTGTTCTTGGTTCCTAATGAGGGGGCAAGGTCACCCCGACTAAACTTTACAGTGAGAATTTATGGATAAGCCGGATGCGGGAAATCTGCACGTCCGGTTTGATGAGGGGGAGGGGGTCACACCCCTCTCTACTCTACAATCACCACATATCCAAAACAGCGTATCATTCATTTTAATTTGGATATTTTTTATTGCGGTAATAAAGACGGTATGTCGCCTCAGCTGCGCATAAGAAGATTATGATGAGTATGGCAAGCGATATGTAGTGTTGGGAGAGGATGAAAAGATAAACGGGCCTCAAAGGAGATGAGATGATTATTTGAGCGTACTCAATCATTTCTCTTATGAAAATTGCGATAAGGGCCAGCGAATTGAGTCCGAGCATCATGGAATAAATTAGCGCGCTGATTTCCCCCCTCTTTTTTAAAGCGAGTCTGTATGCGATAAAAAACCAAACGGCAAGGTAAATTCCATTGCCAAGCCATAAAAATGCGTCATCAAGGTAATTGTCAACTTCGAAAAATACGGAAATGAAGAGGCTCATCAAACTGAAAAAGAAAAGAAAAAGGACAACTGACAGATTGACGGTGAACCATTTTTTGTCTGCAATTAATGATTGGCCCATCTAATTTGCCGGCAAAGCCTGTTCATGCTGAAGGTCAGTTTTTCTTATAGCTTTATTCAATCTAAAGAGCTGAAACGAGCATTTAGCGGATAAAAAATAAAGCAATGTCAGAATGCCGCCAATGAGGAGGTTTTGGCTAATGTACAAAACTGTCCAGTTAGACAATCCATTTTCAAAAAGAGATGGCAGCTCGCTGAATAATTCGCCCAGCATGCTGATTGCGCAGCCGGCGATTCCAATAAGTTGCAATATAAAGAAAACAAAAATGAATTTATGGCCATTTTTTTCATAAGCGCAGTGGTGGGCAATCATGTACCAAATAAAGCTTTTGATAACATCGGCAACAGCGATTCCCCCTTCCTTTAAGAACTCGGGATCTTGTTCAAAAAAATAGCATAAAAAAATGAGGGGACAGAGGGAAAATAACGCCGCTAGTTTGAGCTTGTTTATCTTGTTCCACTTTGTCTTTACAGTTAAATGTGCATCCATTTGCATTCTTCCTTCATGATATGATGAGAATATCGTAAAGGGGGAAGGAATAAACGTCAAACCGAGTGTTTGCTTTTTTTTTGCAATTTCACGCAGCAGAAAGAAAATACATAAACTGTCGCAACCCAGGCATAAGAAAATCATCATGAGGATGATTGTGAACATTTACATAAAAATTATATTTCCCTAAAATTCTACGTAGATATTTATTTATGAAAATATTACTGTTTTTATTGACTACTCTTTTTTCGTTATCTTTGAATTCAGTTGAAGTAAAAAACGATGAAAGAATCATCCTCGAAAAATTTTGGAAAACAACTTTTTATGAAAGTGAGTTTGGTTATGTCTATTTTGGTCTAAAACCGGTATGTCAAATAGGATATTGGAAAAAAGACGCACTGCCTCCAGGAA
>SLFE01000104.1 GCA_007124415.1 Waddliaceae bacterium
CAACCCACCCCTCAAGCAATGAGAACCTGACAGTCTCCGAAGATGAAAATAATTTTTATATTGAAGCGGCTCTTCCTGGATTGAAAGAATCGGAAATCGAAGCGACAGTCGACGACGACACGCTTTGGATCCGCGGAAAAAAAGAGGAAGAGGAAAGCGACAAGAAAAAGAAATTCTATCGCAAGGCAAGCCGCTCGTTTTCCTACAGCGTCGCGCTTCCCAGCACGATAGAGGAATCAGCTGAGCCCGAAGCCGAATTTAAAGACGGGTTGATTAAAATCACTTTTCCAAAGAAAGCTCAGACAAAATCCAGGCAGATTAAATTTAAACGAAGTTAAAACTAAAAAAGGGGGCCTCCCGCTCCCTTTCGTGAGGATATTATGGCCATATCAAAAAAACTTAAAGAAATCCTTGAAGAGAAAGGGGTTCAGTATGAAGCCGAGGAACACCCCGCAGCTTATACCGCCCAAGAAATCGCAGCCGCCCAGCATGTGCCCGGCGACCGGCTTTTAAAATCGGTGATTGTCAGGAAAGAAGACGGGGAATACATCATGGTCGTCCTCCCTTCGACGCGGCTTGTCGATTTCGACAAGCTCTCCGCTCTGACGAAAGATAAAAAACTGGAACTGGCAAACGAGGATGAGCTCGGCAAACTTTTCCCCGATTACGAGCTGGGAGCCGAACCCCCGTTTGGCAACCTTTACGGACTCAAAGTTTACGCCGACAGATCAATCGAAGAGAGCGACGAGGTTTATTTTAACGGCGGATCGCACACCGATACCGTGAAAATGGAGCTGTCCGACTACATCGACATCACGCAGCCCATTATGGGAGATATCGGCCGGCATATATAGCTTCACAAAAGCTGGGCGGGATTTTCAATAAGATTAATGAAGCGATGGGAGACCTTGGCCGCCAGGTCTCCGTCGATCACCCTGTGATCGAAACTCCAAGACAAATTAAGTATGGGGCGTATGACGATCTCGTCGTTTCTGACGACAGGACTCTTCCTAATTTTCGCGATCCCTAAAATAGCCGATTCCGGGTAATTGATAATCGGTGTAGCCCACACGCCGCCCAAAGGGCCGAAGTTGCTGATTGTGACGGTCGAACCTATCATGTCCTCGCGCACAAGTTGTCCCTCTCTCATCTTCGCAGTCATCCGGTCGTACTCCCTAATGGTCTCTTCAAGAGACTTTTCCTGAACATCCCGGATCACAAAGACGATAAGCCCCTCTTCTGTTTTGGAAGCGATTCCGATATGGTGGTGCTTGTGCAGAATGAGCGATTTCGCCCCCGGCTCGACGGAGGCGTTGACTTCGGGAAAATCGCTCAACGTTTTGGAAAGGGCCTTGATGAAAAAAGGCATGTAGGTGAGCTTGAAACCTTCGGTTTCCGCCCTGCCCCGAATATTGTCCCTCAGCTGCATCACCCTCGTCGCATCAAGCTGATCGAAAAAGGAAAAGTGCGGGATGACGCTCTTCGACTCGGTCATCCTTTCGGCCATCCTATGGGGTATGCCGACAATAGGAACTTGCTCGTCATCGCTTTTGGCAATCTCTTTTTTCGATTCGCCGGAAGCGTGGTAATTCACAACATCGGCATCGGTCACCCTGCCCTCCGGGCCCGTTCCTTCAATTTGATCAATATCGACTCCCAGCTCCTTGGCAAGCTGCCTCGTGGCGGGCGCGGCAAGGATCGTATCCGGCTTCGGCTCTCATTTTTCAACTTCGATATCGTAGAGCGGCTTGTCTTTTATCGCGATTTCTCCCGGCTTATGATGCTGTTTTGCCAACGTTCCGGGATATGGCGCGGGAAGTTCCACTGTCGCCTTGTCTGTCATGACCACCACAACGGGTTCATCCTGCTTGAGAGACTCTCCTTCCTTTTTCAACCATTCAACGACTTCTCCCTCCACGACGCCCTCGCCGATATCGGGTAAAGAAACTGTCACAATCTTGCTCATATCAATAATCCATCGTTTCAACCGCCGCCCTTTTCACCTTGCCGGCGTCGGGCAGATATTCAGGTTCCAAAGTGTGAGGGAAGGGGGTATCGAGCCCGCAGCACCGCCTCACAGGAGCTTTAAGATATAAAAAACACTTTTCCATCACAAGGGCCGCTATTTCGGCTCCGAACCCTTGCGTTTTCGGCGCCTCGTGAGCGACAACCGCCCTCTGGGTCTTCTGCACCGAAGTTTTAATTGCCTCAATATCCAAAGGATTCAACGACCTCAAATTGAGGACCTCCACATCAATCCCCTCATCCGCAAGCTCGCTTGCCGCCTGAAGATTTTGATGGTGCTGGGCTCCCCATCCAATTAAAGTCAGATCTTTTCCCTCGCGGGCTATATCGGCCGCTCCGAGCGGAATTTCATAGTCCTCGTCGGGAACATCTTCCTTAACGGCGCGGTAAATCCGTTTCGGCTCCAAAAAAAGGACCGGATCGTTTGAGCGGATAGCGCTGATAAGCAGCCCCTTCGCATCGTAGGGGGAAGAGACGACCACGACATGGAGGCCGGGAGTATGAAGAAATTGCGCTTCGGGAGACTGGGAATGATAGTGCCCTCCGTGAATCCCCCCGCCGTAGGGAGCGCGAATGATCACGGGCGCTGTATACTGACCGCCTGTGCGGTAGCGCATTTTCGCAAGCTCATTGACAATCTGGTCGTAGGCCGGGAAGATATAGTCGGCAAATTGAATCTCGCAAATCGGCCTCAGCCCCTTCTGCGCCGCCCCTATAGCAAAGCCGACAATCCCCTGCTCGCAAAGCGGGGTGTCGAAGCACCTGTCCTTGCCGAACTTCTCCTGCAGCCCTTCAGTTACCCGGAAAACCCCTCCGAAATAGCCGCAGTCCTCGCCGAAGCTGATTAATTTATCATTTTTTTCAAATTGCTCGTGCAGCGTTTTGTTAAGAGCTTGTATGATGTTGACGGACATCTTCGTATTGCTCCATAAGGGTTGCCGGTATTTCTTCATAGACATCTTCAACAAGGGAGATCAGCGGCGGCTTCTCTGTTTTTTTCGCGATTTCAATAGCCTTGGTCACTTCATTTTCAATCTCTTGCAGCAAGGACTTCTCTTTGCCTCCATCCCACAGCCCCGCATTTTCCATGTAGCGCCTCAAACGAATGACGGGATCTTTTTTTTCCCACTCTTCGACCTCTTCTTTCGGTCGGTACCGTGTGGGGTCGTCCGAAGTCGAGTGGGCTCCCCTGCGATAGGTCATCGCCTCAATGAGAACAGGCCCCTTTCCCTCGACGCAGTGCTTGCGCGCCTTGGCGACAGACTCGTAGACGGCAAAAAAATCATTGCCGTCCACCCGATAGGTTTCAATCCCATATCCCGCCCCCTTAGGGGCGACCCCTTCTGAATGGTACTGACTCGACTCCTTCGTGGAAATGGCGTATTGATTGTTGCGGCAGAAGAAGATCGCCGGCGCCTCAAGCACCGCCGCAAAATTCATCCCCGCGTGAAAGTCCCCCTCGGAAGTGGCCCCCTCCCCGAAAAAAACAAGCGCCGCAAGGGCTTCATTTTGCAGCTTCATCGCATAGGCGCAACCCGCGGCGTGGGGAATTTTCGTGCCGATCGGCGAAGAAACGGTCACCACATTGAGCTCGCGGCAGCCGAAGTGGTTGGGCATCTGCCGCCCTTTGCCGAGATCTTTCGCATCTCCGAACATATGGTGGACATAGTCTTCTGCGGAAAACCCTCGATAAAAGAGCGCCCCGTTTTCCCTGTATTGCGGATAGATCCAATCGCCCGGATCAAGCGCCGCCGCGGCTCCCACAGAACAGCATTCTTCCCCTAAAGAGCTGAGCGCGAAAGTAATCGTCCCCTGCCTTTGCAGCGTGATCATCCTCTCGTCGACATGCCTGGCAAGCCTCATCGCCTTATAGGCGTCGATCATCACCTCTTCGGCAACCTCGGGAGCATAGCCGTTTGCAAGCTCTCCGTTTTCATTCATGTATTGGAGTGTTTCCATCGCCTTAGTGATACTCGAAACGGCTTTTCTTTTAAACCTGGATTAAGCAATCAGAGACTTTTGTAATAAATTAAGTCGCTAAAAAATCGGGGCATCTAAAAGTTTTGCCATTTTCTGCAAACTATGAGATCATATTCATCTTTAACGCAAAGCATAAGGACAATGGTGTCAACTTAAGGAAGTAAAATTTAAATTACTTCATTAACATCTTCATATCAACAAGATATGGAGGTTTTAATGTCAGTACAAGCAACAGTTATTGAAGAACTCATCCACCTAATTCGCAATTCGGATTTCCAAAATCGTCACAAAATAGCATCCAATGCATTTACAAGAAATCGCAAATTGACCTTTGATGCTGTAGCTGGTATGATTTTGAGATTGATTAAGAAAAGCCTTCAAATTTCCTGCAATTGGCTTGGCTCTCTTTCTGGAGGCACGCCTGCTTCGAAGCAAGCCTTCAGCACAGCTAGGCAAAAAATTTCTGCTGAGTGTTTTCAAGAATTACAATCGGCAGGAATCAAGAAATTCTATACTTCAACTCCTAAGGAAGGACTCTGGAAAGGTTATCGAATCATTGGCGCAGATGGGTCTACTCTAAGGTTGCCTGAATCGAAGGATTTGGAAACTGAATTTGGAAGAGGTCCATCTGCCAAAGACGCTCAAAAATCTCCTCCTATGGCTCGGATTTCCGAATTTAAAGACCTGACAACAAGACTCACAATCAGCGGAAGAATAGCTCCATACAATGTTTCTGAAGAAGCGCTGGCTGAAGAACAACTTGTTGAAGTAGTTCAGAGAATGAGGGATTGTGGCCAAAAACAGCTATTGTTTGTCTATGATAGAGGTTATCCCTCTGAAAAGTTTATAAATCTCCATTTGGAACTTGGTGTGGATTTCATCTTTAGAGTACCGCGAAATTTTAACAAAGCTGTGCAAGCTATTCGAAAGGAGGGGGAGACTGAAAATATGTTAATAGCAGAAGGCTGGCCCCTATTAAGAGTTGTCCAATTTGAGCTGTCTTCTGGAGAGGAGGAGTTGCTTTTGACAAGTTTGACTGATTCGAAAGAATTTCCCAAAAAGTCGCTTTCAGAAGTATATCATAGTCGATGGATAGGGCTGGAGGAAGGATACAAACGACAAAAAATCACAATGCAGATGGAAAATTTTTCAGGTAAAACTGCAGTTGCTGTACGGCAAGAGTACTGGGCCACATTAACAGTTGCTAACATTCTGGAGATGGGGTGTGTGGAGCTTGAGGGTTGTTGGATTCCAGAAAATTTGCCGGAGAAACATGTGAATCGGAGTGTTGTATTTGGAAGTATGAGGGACTCGGTGATTGAGGTGCTTTTTGGTTTGATTTCGCCTGATGATTACAAGAAAAGGTTTAATCAAATAGCTCAGAGAGCCATGCTTAAGCTGCGTCCAAATCGCTCATATTCAAGGGAAAGTCTTCACAAACCAAAGAAATTTCATGTATACCGGAGGTCTTGTTGAGGCTTAAGTTGACACCATTGCAATTATAATTAGGGTCAGAAAGATTATACCCTTTTGTAGCTTCAACAGGATTCCATGCATCAATAGCAAAAATGATTCCTGTTCGGTTATATTCCAAAGCTTTAGCGATTGGAAATAACGACTTACCGGCAAAAACTCCAATCTCAATGCAATTCTTACATTGATTTTCTTTTATGACGTTCATCATCAAAATACTTTTATCTTCCGAACACCATCCAGGTATTGAGCGCATTTTAGATGTGGTTTGTTTTTTATGATATTGCCATGTAGACCGAGCAGATAAGGGGAGGGAAGTGATGCAAAACATGACAATGAAAAGGGATATCGTTTTTTTCATATGGTACTACCAGTTTCATGATATGGATTTTTCCTCGAAATCATATATCTTTCATCGACATGATTCAACCCTTTTTTTCTCATGCCGCGATTTCATAAAAAGGCAGCGTTCGCACAACCAACAACCGTGTTATCGGCGAATAGGAAGATGTCTTTGTGTATTTGACAGTAGGTAAAGTGATTTTCAATAGATTATTGCATCACAGCTTCGAGAAGAAATCGGGAGAGAAGATTGCCGCTGAAAATTG
>SLFE01000163.1 GCA_007124415.1 Waddliaceae bacterium
CCCAATCCTGCCAAACGGCCGGATGCCGGCGTCAAACAAGAGGTGACAAGGCTTGGCAACAAAACAAGATATTACCATTAAAGAATTATTGGAAGCTGGCGTACACTGGGGACACCAGACGTCACGCTGGAACCCGAAAATGAAGCGTTTCATTTTCGAGTCGCGCAACGGTTTATACATCATTGACCTTGCAAAAACATTGCAGCAAATCCGCAATGCCATCGAGGTTGTTAAAGATATAGTATCCCAGAGAAAATCCATTCTGTTTGTCGGAACCAAAAAGCAGGCAAAGCAAGTGATTCGCGAGTGCGCAGAAAGCTGCGGAGAGTTTTATGTTTGCGAAAGATGGCTTGGAGGAATGCTGACGAACCTTTCGACGCTTCGCCAGTCCGTCAAGAAGCTCGACCGGTATGAAAAAAGACTGGCTGCCGGCGGTGATGGATTGACCAAAAAAGAAATCACCCTGATGGGCAAGCAGCAAGAGAAACTTGAAAGAAACCTTTCCGGCGTTCGCGCCATGCGCAAACCTCCCGGCCTGGTTATTGTCGTTGATCCGAACAAGGAGCACATTGCCGTCGCCGAAGCTAAAAAGCTGGGCATCCCGGTTATGGGCCTCGTCGATACCAACTGCGATCCGGATCCGATCGACTACATCATTGCGTGCAATGACGATGCGCTGAAAAGCGTCAAACTGATCATTCAGGCTTTGGCCAATGCCGTTAACGAGAAAAAGAACGAACTTCGCGTAGCTTCCGGTAAAAAAGAAGAGACCGAAGAGAAGTTGGAAGTCGAGCCCGGGATGGGTGAGAGCAAAGAAGAAGCCGGAGAAAAAGTGTCTGTAAGCGAGGAGACTGACTAATGAGCGTTGAAATTACACCGCAAAAGATCAAAGAACTTCGAGGCCGCACAGGCGTCGGCGTTTCCAAATGCAAAGAAGCGCTCGCGGAAGCCTCCGGAGACATTGAAGAAGCGATCAACTACCTGAGAAAAACCGGCCTGGCCTCTGCAGTAAAAAAAGCGGGGCGGGAAGCCAATGAGGGCAAGATCGTCACTGCCCAAACCGATGATTGCGTCGCTCTCGTCGAAATCGGAGCTGAAACCGATTTTGTCGCCAATAACGAACAGTTTGTTGAATTTGCCAAAAATGTTGCCGAAGAAGCGGCTAAAACCAAGCCATCTTCTGTCGAAGAGTTTTCTGCAGCCAAGTTCTCCAAAGATCCGTCAATGACAATCGAGGAATACCGCGGCACTCTTGTGCAGGCAATCGGCGAAAATATCCAGATCAAACGTCTTATGGTATTTGATAAGGAGTCTAAAAAATCGATCGGCATCTACTCTCATATGGGAGGAAAAATTGTGACTGTCGTCGAGATGATCGGAGGATCCGAAGAGCTTGCCAAGGATGTGGCTATGCACGCCGCGGCCGCAGCTCCCGACTTTTTATCCCCTGATACCGTGCCGGACTCAATCATTGAACAGGAAAAAGATGTCGCCCGCGGCCAGCTTGCCGGAAAGCCCGAGCATATTATGGATAAAATTCTCGATGGAAAAATCAATGCGTTTTATGATGATGTTTGTCTTTTGAGGCAAAAATACATCAAAGATGATAGCATGTCGGTCGCAGACTATGTTAAATCTAAAAACGCTGACGCAGCGGTCACCAATTTTGTTCGGTGGTCCGTCGGCGAATAAAACGATAAAAAGGTTCGGGGCATTATAGATGAATGAGACGCCAAAGCGGATTCTGTTAAAGTTATCCGGCGAAGTATTAAAAGGTTCTCAGGACCAAGGTATTTGTCCCCAAACCTGTCAAAAGCTCGCAATTGCCATTAAGTCCCTGGCCGATTCCGGAATTCAGATAGGAATTGTGGTCGGGGGCGGCAATTTTTATCGCGGTGCCGCAGGGGCCGCGTCGGGCATGCCCCGCACTCCTGCCGATCATATCGGCATGATCGCCACGTTGATGAATGGCATTGCCTTCAAGCACGCGCTTGAAGAGGTTGACTGCAAAGCCCAAGTGCTAAGCGGCCTTGAATGCCCCAAAGCTGTCGAGTCTTATAATTGGCATAAGGCGATGGAATATCTGGCAAGCGGCAAGATTGTGATCTTCGTCGGCGGCACAGGCAGTCCCTATTTCACAACGGATACAGCCGCGGCGCTTAGAGCTAGCGAAATCGGGGCCGACATGCTGGTTAAAGCGACCAAAGTCGACGGCGTATATTCCAAAGACCCAATCCAACATGCCGACGCTCAAAGATATGATCGAATTTCCTATGACAAGGTGTTGGAAGAGGATCTCAAAGTTATGGACGCTACGGCGTTTGCTCTTTGCCGAAGCAGTCAAATACCGATTTTAGTGTTTAATATGGATCACTTGATGACAGCAAAACCTGTTACTATCAGTGAGATTCAAAAATCCGGAAGTCTGATTTATTAGGAGTCAATATGTTGAAAAAAGGTGAAGCGGAAGAACGGATGAAAGCCGCTGTCGAGTATTTGGATAATGAATTAAAAAATATCCGCACCGGCCGGGCCAACCCCGCGATGGTGGAAAATGTCAAGGTGGAAGTATACGGAACGCAGATGCGCATTTTGGATGTCGCAACGATAAGCGCTCCCGAGCCGATGCAAATCCTCATTGTTCCTTTCGATGCCCAAAATACCGGCGCGGTCGGCAAAGCTATTGAAAAGGCAAATCTTGGATTCAATCCCATTGTCGAGGGCAATGCGGTCCGGATCAATATTCCCCCGATGGACGGTCAGATGAGGGAAAAAATGAAAAAAATTGTTCATGATTTGTGCGAACAGACAAAAATTAAAATTCGCCAGGCCCGCAAAGAGGCCAATGACGCTATCAAAAATGATAAAGACCTTTCAGAAGACGAGCGCAAGGGCGAAGAGAATACTGTTCAGGAACTGACGGACAAATATTGCGCGCAGGCTGATCGCCACGCAGAAAAGAAAGAGGAGGAAATCTCCAGCATTTAAGAGGGATCTGAAAAAATGCAGATTACCCCTTGTGGAAAAAATTCCCTCCGTGTATGATTAAACATCTCTTTGCAAGACGGCCCCATCGTCTAGTCAGGCCTAGGACATCGGATTTTCATTCCGGTAACAGGGGTTCGAATCCCCTTGGGGTCACATTGGGTCTTTAGCTCAGTTGGTTAGAGCACCTCACTTTTAATGAGGGGGTCGAAGGTTCGAGTCCTTCAAGACCCAATTTCTTTTGACTTCTACAACCCTTGCTTCTAAGAATCTCTTTGGGCACTTGGGTTTTGACTTTTAAACTATCCTTTTCCTATAGTCAGGTTTGACAGGTAGCTTTCTGGAATATTTTATCGGGTCAAGCTCATTTACATTCAAGGGAATCGGGAGGCGGGCAACATGCCGGAAAATCAAAAAAAATCTCGGTCGGAAGATCGACCTCTGGAGTGCAGCGACTGCAAAAAAACCATTGCCGTCCGCTATACCGAGGTGGTGGGAAATTCAGTGGTTCATACGGTCATGTGCGCCGACTGCCCTCATCTTGAGCACCGTCTTCACGGCATCCCTTCCAGGGAAGAGGCTGAAAGTAAGTCGGAGGCAGGTCTGGCGTGCGGCAATTGCGGCACGACGCTTCAGGCCGTAAGAATGGGGAGTTTAGTCGGATGCGCTCAGTGCTACGAGGTTTTCGGCGATGTTCTTTTAGGCGAATTCATTGCGATGAGTAAAATTCCGGCCCGGTTGGCTTCCTCAAAAAAATCAGCGCCGATTCATATTGGCAGGGCCAGCGGAGAGGTTAAGGAAATGACCCCATCCGTCCGTTTGCTTGCGCTCAATGAAGCGCTTTCAGAAACACTTCAGCGCGAAGACTATGAGCAGGCCGCCTGGCTAAGGGACCAGATAAACGAAATTACGGAGTCAGAGGATGAGAAGTGATCAAGTGCAGCCTTTAATGAATTTAAGCCTGTGGAGCCAAAACAGCAATCCGATCTGGCTGGCCACCCAGCTGCGGCTGCAGAGAAATATTGAAAAATTTAATTTTCCCCAAAAGCTTCCCTCCGAAAAAAGAAAACAGCTCGTGTCTCTTGTTAGCAAGGAGCTGCTTTCTGTGCCCGGCTTGACCAATCCTCAAATTTTAAAAGCCGACAACACATCTCCTATGGAGAAAGAGTTCATTTACGAACACTTTCTTACAAGCAACGGGTTCGTCCAGGCCCATAGCGGGGAAGCTTTCGTCATCGACGACTCCGGACGGTTTTTCGCCACCGTCAACTTAAACGACCATATACAGTTTTATTACCTCGACACCGAAGAAGACATAGAAAATTCATGCAATGCCCTTGAGAGAATCGAAGTCGAGCTCGGTAAAAAGTTGAAGTACAGCTATTCCCATCGATTCGGGTTTTTAACCGCGGATCCGGCGGATTGCGGAACGGCTTTGACCGTCTCAATCTTCTTGCAGCTTCCCGCCTTGATCCACTCCGACGAGTTGAATGAATTTATCATGGAGCATCAGGACGACTCGATTTTGACAACCGGGCTGCAGGGAACTCTTGATGAAATCACTGGCGATCTTCTCGTCATCCGCAATAATTACACCCTGGGCATGTCTGAAGAGGGAATTCTTTCATCCGTCAGGAGCTACGCCACGAAGCTGATCGTCCATGAGCAGGGGAAGAGGAAACAGCTCGAACAGGAAGATTGTCCCGTGATGAAGGACAAGGTCAGCCGCGCCTACGGAGTTTTAGCCCATTCCTACCAGATTGATGCCAAGGAAGCGCTGAACGCCATCAGCCTTCTGAAGCTGGGAGCCTCTCTCGGCTGGATGACAGGCGTTACCATGGAGGAGTTGAATGCTTTGTTTTTCGGTTGCCGAAGAGCGCATCTTTTATCGCTGTTCGAGACTGATCCCGCTTTAGAGGAAATTCCTCATAAAAGAGCCGAATACATCCATTCAATCCTTGAAAAAGCCGAACTGCACATTGAAGAGTGAGCGGCGTTTCTAGAAAAAAAACGGATTATCTCGAGTCTGCCCGTAGCACTACTCTATCTGCGAAAAACCCATGCAAAAAATGAAAGTAAAAAATGATAAAAAAACTTGCAAGAACGCAGAAAAAAGGATTTGACTGCATGGAAGGATTGATTAAAGAATCGACCTGTTTTAAGCAGCATGGAATCCGACTTTCCAACAGAAGGTGGACGCGGCTGGTCTATTGCTTTCAGTACACGTTGCATTATCTCGTTCTGTTTTCTTGCTTCTTGCTCACTTTTTTTGAGGGATTTTGCGCCTGCAGCTGCATATTTCATTTTGGCTTGAACTTTCGCCTTCGGATCAGATATAGAATGAAAATCAGGAGCTTTTGCTGCAAAGTCCGTTACCGGAAACTTCGCAAACAGCTCTGGATGTGCAGGAAACCTTTTGGCAAAGATCGGATGAACTTTGTTTTCAAGTTCAGCAAGTAAGCAGGAACATAGCCCGATTTCTTTAATTTTAGCGTCCAAAACCTTATTCATTGGGCTAAGACCCATTGCACGCCACCTGCGGTTAACCGCTAAAACCTGAGTTATGTCCTTAGGCTGGTCTAAAAATTTAAATACATTAACCAATATTTCACCGGGCAAGATCAATGTCCGATCCTCGTGAAATTCATGATGTTTTGATGATATTGGATCCATATATGGCATTATCCTAAAGATTTATTAATTTTGTGTAAAGATTGACCTTGAATTCGCATTTGATCGTATCACAATTAAATCTTTATAATAAATTTTCTCATGTTTCAAAAGTGATGATCGATCCTGAAGAGGATAACCCGAGAGCTATACATGTCTATGAAAAGGCAGGGTTTAGAAAAATCGAGAAGTTTACTCAAATACACGATGATCCGAAGCCATGCTGGATGATGTGTTTAAAAATAGAAGAGTTAAAACGTCTGCAGCATAACAGTAAATATTAATTGAGGGAAGGAAATCCGCTTTGTGAATTGCTCGATAGAAAACTGCTGCGCCTCATTGATGAAAAATGCGAACGCAAACAGCACCCCGTGTATCGCGAAATTCAAGACATGATTAAGGCTTTTATTAAATTATAAGAGCGG
>SLFE01000182.1 GCA_007124415.1 Waddliaceae bacterium
TGGAACAAAAGATGATGGGCGAACTCCCTCCAGCCGATCTCGCTCAAATAACATTTGACCCCCTCCTCCTTTCCGGAATGTCTTTTATGTGTCTCTTCCCAAATAATTCTGGGAGAAATCTCCCCAAAATGAATGTGGGGCGACATCCTCGATACTCCTTCCTTTCCCGGAAAGTCCCTCTCTTTTTTATAATCGAGTACCTTATCGTTCAAAAAGGCGAGGAGCCTGCTTTTCGCCGCCTTTTCTCCAGCCTGCCATTTGTTAAAGATTTTTTTATCCCACTCCTCTTCGGGAAGCAGTCCCAGATCTTTTAACTGGAGGCTTGAGCATTCAGGAGCCCTCTTGCCGGCCTTCGTCACTTTCGGAAGAGGGGCTGGCGGCCTTCCCTTCTTAAGGCACGCCTTCCAAAAAGGTGTAAACACTTTGTAGGGCTTACCCTCTTGATTTTTGATGTCCCACGGCTCAAAAAGAACATTGCCAGGAAAACTCTCCACCTCGACGCCTTCTTTCTTCAACCCGGCCTTAACCCTTGTGTCGCACGCAATTCCCAAGGGCTCATACCGACGGTTCCAGAAAACCGCGCCGGCTCCCGTTTCATCGACAACTTCTTTGAGAACATCAAGGGGAGGCCCCGACTTCAAAACAAGGCGCAGGCCTATGCTGCTGCAATCTTGCTGGAACGACTCGAGAGAGCGGTGCAGCCACGAAAGGCCCGCCGCCCCCGGCGCCCAATTCCCCTCCTCTTCGGGACTCCAAATAAAAACCGCGATGACAGGAGCGCCCCTGTCGACAGCCGCCCTTAAAGCCGGATTATCGGCCAGGCGAAGATCATTGCGAAGCCAGACAATAGAGGGTTGCATCTTTTTTTTTCGTGACGTATACTATTTATTATTTAAAGGAACTTATAGCAGTTATGGCCAATATAGATCGAGACCTGATTAAAAAATTATCCGAGCTCTGCCGGATCGGCTGCACCGAAGAAGAAATCGACGCGCTTCTGACCGACATGAAAAAAATTGTCGGACACGTCGAACAGCTTAGCGAAGTCGATACCGCCAATTCCGCTCCTTGCAATTCCGTTATCAAGGACATGAGCAATGTGACCCGGGAAGACGGGCCGAGCGAGAGGATGCCCAGGGAAACCTTTTTATCCAACGCTCCCGAGCAAGTGAGCGGCATGATCCGCGTTCCCCCCGTAATCAAAAAGAGAGAGTGACACCCATATGCTTCACACATTAACAGCGCGCGAAATTCGGGATAAATTCACCTCCGGCGAAACGACCGCCTCGGAAATCGCCGCCTATTTTCTCGACCGCATCGAAAAACACAATGACGAGCTCGGAGCTTTCATCACTATTTTGCGTGAGCGGGCTTTGGAAAAAGCAAAAATCCTCGACGAGAAAAAAGCTGGCGGCGAAAAACTCGGCATCCTCGCCGGCGTCCCGATTGCCCTCAAAGACAACATCCATGTCAAAGGGGTCAAATCGACTTGCGCCTCAAATTTCCTCTCGAATTTTACCGCCCCCTTCGGCGCGACCGCCGCCGAGCTTCTGGAAGCCGAAGACGCCATCATCATCGGTAAAACCAATATGGACGAGTTCGCGATGGGGTCGTCGAATGAAAACTCCGCTTTCTTCCCCGTCAAAAACCCCTGGAACCTCAAAAGCTCCCCCGGAGGATCTTCGGGAGGATCGGCAGCAGCCGTCGCCGCCAGGCTCGTGCCCCTCGCGCTCGGCTCCGATACCGGCGGATCGATCCGCCAGCCCGCCTCACTCTGCGGCGTGGTCGGCTATAAGCCAACTTACGGCCGGGTGTCGCGATACGGCCTTGTCGCCTTCGGCTCCTCGCTCGACCAGATCGGCCCCCTTGCGACCAATACTGAAGACGCAGCCCTCGTCATGGAAGCGATCGGCAAACACTGCCCGCGCGATTCGACAAGCCTCCCTATCGATCCCGAACCCTACCTCGAGAAAACGACCCGATCATCGAACCTTCAGGGAATGAAAATCGGCATACCGTGGAGCTTCCTCGAAGAGCTGGCCGACAAGCCCAGGGAAATTTTCGGGCAGGCAACCGAAGAGCTGAAAAACTTAGGCGCCGAAATCGTCGATGTGGATTTAAATCTCCTCAAATACTCGATCGCCGTCTACTACATCCTGGCCACCGCCGAAGCCTCCACCAACCTGGCCCGCTTCGACGGTGTGAAATACGGCGTCAGATCGGAAAAAGCGAAAACCCTAGATGAAGTTTACGACATTTCCAAAGACGAAGGGTACGGCCCCGAAGTCAAACGGCGCATCATGCTCGGCACTTTTGTCTTGTCCTCGGGATACCAGGACGCCTATTACAAACAGGCGCAGAAAGTGCGGACGCTGATCATCGAGCAGTTTGAAGAGGCGTTCAAAAAGTGCGACGTTATCGCCCTGCCCGTTTCGCCGTCGGGAGCCATCGAAATCGGCGCGATCAAAGACCCTCTGCAGATGTATCTGGAAGATATTTACACAATCGCGGCCAATCTGGCCGGAGTCCCGGCTATCAGCATCCCTTGCGGGTTTGTCGAAAAAAATATTCCTTACGGCCTCCAGATTATCGGCCCGCAAAAAGAGGACGTCCGCGTATTTCAAACGGCCCGTGCGTTCGAACAAAAAACCGATTTCCACAAAGCACAGCCGGAATTTGCCAAATAGGAGAGAGTAACCGCATGCCAAAACAAGACTGGGAAGTGATCATCGGCCTGGAAATCCACTCAGAGCTGAACACCAAGACAAAATTGTTCAGCGCGGCCCCCAACCGATTCGGCGACGAGCCCAACACCAACATCACCGAAGTCTGCACAGGCATGCCCGGCGCCCTCCCCGTTCTGAACAAGGAGGCCGTCCGCAAAGCGGTCCAGTTCGGCTGCGCCATCAACGGAGAGATCGCCCATTTCAGCAAGTTTGACAGGAAATCCTACTTCTATCCCGACAGCCCCCGCAACTTTCAGATCACTCAATTCGACGAGCCGATCATCTGGGGCGGAGAAGTCATTTGCGAGGTCGAAGGCGAGGAAAAAGCGTTCGCCGTCAACCGCGTCCACCTCGAAGACGACGCCGGCAAACTCATACATTTCGGCAGCTTCGCCGGCGTCGACTACAACAGGGCCGGCGTTCCCCTGATCGAAATCGTTTCCGAGCCGTGCATCCACAGCGCCAAAGAGGCCGCCGCCTATGCCATGGGAGTGAAAGCCATACTTCAGTATCTCGACGCCTCCGACTGCAACATGGAAGAAGGGTCGCTCCGTTTCGACGTCAACGTCTCCGTCCGCCCCAAAGGCGAGGAGGGCTTCCGCAACAAAATTGAAATCAAGAATATGAACTCGTTTACCTTTATGGAAATGGCGATCGAGTCGGAAATCAAAAGGCAGATCCTCGCCTATGAAAACGACCCAGACAAAGACCCCGCCGAAGTCATCACCCAATCGACCTACCGCTGGGATCCCGACACCAAGCAAACCGTCCTCATGCGCCGAAAAGAGTACTCCGAAGACTACCGCTACTTCCCCGAGCCCGACCTCCCCCCTATCATCCTGGTCGAAAAGGACATCGAAAAGATCCGCTCCGAACTTCCCGAGCTTCCTCTGCAAAGAGAGAGGCGCTACATCAGGGAGCTCAACCTCAGCCCCGACCTCTCCTTCATACTGACAAGCGATAAGCTCTTGGCCGACTACTTTGAAGTCTGTCTTGAGACCTGTCCGAACGCTCGAAGCCTCTCCAACTGGCTCATCGTCGAGTTTGCCGGAAGGCTCAAAGAGTCGGGAAAATCCCTTATCGACACCGGCATTCCCGCCGCGGACATCGCAACCCTTGTCAATCTCATCGACAAAGGAGCCATTACCGGTAAAATCGCCAAAAAAGTGGCCGACGACATGCTCGAGCACCCCGAAAAAGGACCGGAGCAGATCATCAAAGAGAATCCCGACTACCAGCCCTTGAGCGACCGTAAAGAGATTGAATCCCTCGTCGACCAGGTGCTTTCCGAGAACATGCAATCGGCCGACGACTACAGAAGCGGCAAAGAGCGGGCCTTCAAGTTCCTCATGGGCCAGGTCATGAAGCTTTCCCGGGGCAAGGCCGATCCCAAAGCGGTCAGCGACCTCCTTAAGCAAAAACTTCAGAGCCACTTGCAAAATTCTAGCGAAATCGATTTTTGAGCTATTTTGCCGAAATTTGCGATGTATCACAAATTCACATACTCTTAAGAGTAGGGGATTTGTGACACATGGTAAAGATCGGTGAAAGAGCCAAAAAGCTTTCTGCTGGAATTTTGCAAGTGGCTCTTCAATAACTCATTTGCATCGATTCGATAGCCAAGAAATGTCTTGATCTGTAGAATTCTAATTTTATTTTACAGGGAGACATTATGAATTCGCTATACAATTACTGGTATCCTCAACAACAGCCGTACAACAACCTCGACGGGATGAATCAAAAACTCGATGAATTAAGAAATTTTTATGACTCCCATGAAATCAACGATAGAATCATTCAACATGCGGACAAGATTATCGGCGGCGCTTTTCTCGTCACACAGGTAGCGAGCCGTTTCTGGACATCCCTGGGCGGCTCTGTCGCCGGATTTTTCTTAGGAATAGCCGTTGACCGCTACAGCGCAGAGTTCCCGCCGCAAGTTGCTGAAATCGCTGAAAGAATCCAAGAGATCTGGGCCAACCAAGGCATCCGCATCTCAACCTATGCTATAGGATTTATTTTATTATACTGCTCGCCGGATACTACGTCTTTTTTGACATCATTATGCGTAGGCGCTTACTCATTTTCATTAATAACAAATAAACTACCCCAAAAAAAAGAATTCTGATAATATGTTAATCTTTAAGTAAAAATTAGGAGATAATAATGAATCAATTGATAGGAGCGGTACGCTCGACCGTAAAAAGTCTGGATCACCACTTAACTCCCAGATTTCATGACTATAACGATAATCTCAACAAAACAACACAAGATAAAATCGTAGACGTGGCCGCCTGCACGTTTGTCCTATTAGCAGGAGTTGTTTCCTTCCTTGCCTTTCCGCAATTAACCCTTGCCGGCTTCGCTTTAGGACACGTTTTCCGTCACACGATCCGCAGGGAAATAGCGGGGCTCTGCAACACCTTTTTAAAAGTCAATCTTGTTGCAAAAGCCATTCTTGGCGTAGCGGCCTTCGCATCCTGGCCCTATCTCTATCTTGCAGTGCCTCCTTTGGTCGGATGCTATATAAGCTGGCAGGCAAATGACAGATCGGCAAATGACAATTCATTTTTTTCGCCGCCGAACGCACGCGCTAATTTCGCGGGTGAAACTTCAGAAAGGCGGCCGCAAGCCGTTTAGGGCTCACATGAGTGTAGCGGTCGGTGCTGCTGATGCTTCCGTGGCCGAGAAGCTCCTGGATAATCCGCAAGTCCGCGCCGTTATCCAAAAGGTGGGTTGCAAAAGAGTGGCGCAGAGTGTGCGGAGAAATATTTTTATTAATGCCCGCTTGGCGAGCATACTTTTTAATCATTTTCCAGACAAACACACGATCAACAGGCTTGCCTCTTGATGAAACAAACAGCGACAGGTTCTGCTCCCCACCCGTATCGACGCGGCACCTGGTCAAGTAGTCATCAACAGCGCTCAATGCCTTCCGACCAATTGGGACAGTGCGCTCTTTACCTCCCTTCCCGTAAACTTTAACAAAGTCATCGTCGACATCGTATATTTTAAGGCCGCACACCTCGGAAACACGCAAACCGCAGGCATAGAGAACTTCCAAAATAGCCTTGTCTCTGAGCCCTTCCGGCGTTTCTGCGTCGGGAGCTTTCAGAAGCCTGTCGACTTCGCCGGAGCTCATAACAGACGGCAGGACCTGCCATAGCTTGGGGCTTTCCAGATAATAGGCGATATTTTTTTCGATGAGTTTTTCCCTCTTCAAATAACGAAAAAACACCTTAATTTTCGAGGATTTGTTGCGAAGGATGATCCGGTTCTTTTTTTGCGTAAGCACCTCCAGGCTGCCCTCCCCGTAACCCGGTGCAATCAACACCTCGAAA
>SLFE01000065.1 GCA_007124415.1 Waddliaceae bacterium
AATATAATAAGGATAGTTTTATGCCTTTAAATAATTTCAACC
Organism: Waddliaceae bacterium; assembly: GCA_007124415.1. Lineage (GTDB taxonomy): Bacteria > Chlamydiota > Chlamydiia > Chlamydiales > SLFE01 > SLFE01. Next base: position 43 of record SLFE01000065.1, read on the forward strand.
CAGATTCCATAAGAACTTCAATACCCAACAAAATGCCGACTCCCGCCTCAGATCCCAAGCAAAAGGGAAGCAAAGTGTCGAGTCTTGTCGCAAGATTTGAAAAAATTGCAGAAATAGAAAAGGGAATAGTACGAAATAATCCAAAAAAATTACCAAATAAAGCATCCCAAGGAACCAAATTGCCGGAGCCTGCCAAAGCAACCTCAAAAAAAACAAGCGAGCAATTAAAGAATTTGTCAAAAATGGACCCGAATGCACTTAAAAAAATGAGGCCGGAGCTGCAACGTCAGAATAAACTTACCTCTTTATCTAAAATGGATCCGAACGCAATTAAAAAAAGAGGGCAGCTTAAATCTCATTCTAAAATGGATCAAAAGGCAATTAAAGACCAAAAACCTATCATTCAAATATCCAATAGAATTAACAAAAAAAGTTCAATAGATCCCGAAAGTGGAAAAAAACTCATGAATGATATAGGAAACATCACAAAAAAAATGGATAAAAAATCATTGGAAAAAAATAAACCGAAATTACGGAAATTGAACGAAACCGTTTTAGAGAAAGTCTTCATAAGCTCCAAAGCAGAACGGACAAATCCCAAGGAACATCTACCTAAAAGTATACAGGATTTGGTCAAACAGGAAAAAAATTATAACAAAAAAATGCACGCTTATAACAATGTTTTGGGAAAACTAAAAAATGAAGGCAAACTTAAAGAAAATGATTTTAACACTCTAACAAAAGGGCTTGATGAGCTATTAAAAACTTCGGATGAGCTTGTTAAGGATATGGAAAATATCAGTACCAAAAATAAGGACGACATCGATGATTCTATGAATCAAATTAATGGTGCATTCGCTCCCAAAAAACAAATAAATATAGGAAATAGCTACGTTAATTACCTTTCAACATTAAACAATAATATTTTTCCTAAGTTTCCTAAAATGCTTAAAAATAATCCGGATCTGGAAAAAAACTTCGAAGTTGAGCTAAAAACAGAATTAAAAGAACAAGGCTTCCAACCCAAAGAAATCGCAGGATTTAGCACTTTAGGAATCAATTCGTTTGCAGCAGAACCTTTCCAAAGAGTGTTAAGATATCCCATGGTCTTAGAAGAACTAGGGAAAATGTCAGGCGACCCGGATACTAAAGATCTTGCTGAATTTTCAAAAGCTATGGGCACCTTTGTCAATATACAGTCTTCTCTTGTCTGATAGGTCTTGGCACTTCTTCTTTAACCGCTGATTGTGCCCCTAATCCGCGGTGAGACGCTCTAGAAAATGATTAGATTTTTCAGCTTCAGAGGAAGCCATGTCTTTAGACATGGCTGACGAAGAAGATGGAAAAGATAGTTATTTTCTAGAGATGTTATCGCCGCGAATAAGGCGCAATCAGGGGTTTAACCGTTTCCACCAGAACCTTGACAGCGTCCGGGGACATATCGGGAAGGATGCCGTGGCCGAGGTTGAAAATGAAGCCTCGATCTCTCCTCATTTTTTCCAGAAGTTTTTGACACTCGCTTCGTATGACGTCCGCAGAACCGTAAAGGACGTGGGGGTCGAGATTGCCCTGCAAGGCGATGGTTTCGGGCACCTGCTGTCTAACGCCCGCCAAATCGCAGCTCCAGTCAAAGCTTATGGCTTGCGGACGCAGGTCGACCAGATCAGGAATGAATCCGGCCGTTCCCTTGCCGAAAAGAATAACGGGAATGTCGGCTGCCTCGATAATTCGGTGAATGTAGGGAAAGGAAAACTCCCTAAGCTGCGGAAGCGCCAAGGCATTGGCCCAGGATTCAAAAATTTGAAAAGCGTCGACGCCCGCTTCGGTCTGCATTTTGAGATACTCGATCGAAACAGACGTGATCAGGTCGAGAAGCTTGTGAAAGGATTCGGGGTCTTGAAAAATCCATTTTTTTACTTGTTTAATTCCCCCCGCCATGTAGCTGGCTACGGTGAACGGGGCTCCGCAAAATCCGAGCAGAGGAACAGCAAGCAGGGGTTTGACAAGCCGTATCGCCTCGCCGACAAAATCAAGAGAATTGACGACAGAAAGACCGGCAACATCGGAAGGGGTCAAAGGCTTTTCAAAGACGGGGCCGACCCCCTCGTGAAAATCAAAGGGGCATCCGAGCGCATCGGGTATCGTCAAAATATCGGAAAAAATGATCGCTGCATCCATGCCGAATTGTTCGATCGGCATCATGGTTACCTCGGCGGCGATTTCAGGCCGGCGGATCATCTCCTTGAAAGAAAACTTTTTGCGAAGAGCTCGGTACTCGGGCATGTAACGGCCCGCCTGTCTCATGATCCAAACAGGGGGCCTGCCATGATTTCTGCAGTGGAGCGCGTCGAGAAAAAGAGTGTTATTCATGGCTACAGGATGCGCTCGAGAACAGCGTCGACTGTGTATCCGAACTCTTCCTGAACATCCCTAAGGGGCGCCGAAGTTCCGAACGACTCCATGCAAATGGCGATGCCGTCTCTGCCGATATACTTGTGCCAGCCCTGGTCGACGCCCGCCTCAATGACGACGCGAGTGCCGATATCGCCTCCGAGCACGGAATCTTTGTATTTTTGATTTTGCGCCTCGAACAGCTCCCAGCAGGGCATGGAAACGACACGCACGGTTTTTCCTCTTTTTTCCAGTTCTTTTGAAGCGTCAAGGGCGAGCGAGAGTTCCGAACCGGTCGCGATCAACGTGTAGTCGGGCTTGGAGCCGCCCTCTTTTTTCACAATGTAGGCTCCTTTCCCCAATCCTTCATCAAAAGGAACGACGGTCTCGGGCATCTCGGGAATTTTCTGCCGGCTCAGCGCGATGACTGTCGGTCCCCGATAGATGAGGGCGGAGATCCAGGCCATTTTCACTTCGTGATTCCCGGCAGGGCGGATAAAATGGAGATTGGGTATGGCCCTCAAGGAAGCGTAATGTTCCACGGGCTGGTGGGTCGGCCCGTCCTCTCCGAGGAAAATGGAGTCGTGGGTCATCTGGTAGATGATTTGGGTCCGCTGCAATGCGGAAAGGCGGATGGCGTTCCTCATGTAATCGGTGAATGTGAGGAATGTGCCGATAAAGGGAAGTATGAGCTGGGTCTCATACATGCCGACGGCCATCGTCGCCATGCCGAATTCGCGAACGCCGAATTTGATGTTGCGGCCGGTGAAGATCCCGGGCGCGACAATAGGAAACTCTTTCATCATCGTTTTGTCGGAACCGGAAAGATCGGCGGAGCCGCCATAAAGAAAGGGAAGCTCTTCGCTCAGCAAATCGATCACGTCCTGGGAGGCGCTTCTCCCGGCATTCGGGGATTTGATTTCCAGCTTGCTTAGCTGCTCTTCAAGATTTTCCGGAAGAGTCTTGTTCAGCATCGCATCATAATCTTTGGCCTTGTCGGGATTGGCCTCGGCCCATTGACCGAACAGGTTGTTCCAGTCGGACTCGTTCTTGGCAAACTCTTCCTGCTTGCTCTCAAAATAATTGCTCACAGCTCCGGGAACGACAAACGTCTCTTCCGAGAGGCCGAGAGCCTTTTTAGCCGCTTTCACTTCATCTTCTCCGAGTGGGGATCCGTGGGCTTTATGCGTTCCGGCCTTGTTCGGGGCTCCCTTGCCGATAATGGTGCGGGCAATGATGATGGCCGGTTTTGTTTGATTGTGCCTGAGGCGGCTGAAAACGTCGTGGATTTCATCCAGGTTGTGTCCGTCGATGTCGTAAACGTCCCACCCGTAGGCTCTGTACCTTGCGCCCGTGTCTTCAGAGCAAGAGTCGGAAAGCGGACCGTCAAGTGAGACTTTGTTGGCGTCATAGATAACGATGAGGTTGTCAAGCTTCAGATGGCCGCTCAACGACGAGGCCTCGGACGTCACTCCTTCCATGATGCAGCCGTCTCCTGCGAGCGCGACCACTTTGTTGTCGAGTATCTTATGCTTTTCCGTATTGAATTTTTCGGCGAGAAGCTTCATCCCGAGCGCTGCGCCCGCGGCGTTGCCGAGCCCTTGCCCGAGAGGACCTGTCGTCGTCTCGATTCCCGGGGTGTCCATCTTTTCAGGGTGGCCGGGGGTTTTCGAGTGCAGCTGCCGGAAATTTTTGATCTCGTCGAGCGACAGATCGTATCCGCTCAAGTGCAGGCAAGTGTAGGGAAGGAGGCACCCGTGTCCTGCCGAGAGAAAAAAACGGTCGCGGTTGACCCAGTCGGGATTTTTCGGGTTGAAGCGGAGGCCGCATCCCCAAAGGTAGGCGCCAATCTCGGCGCATCCCATCGGAAGTCCGGGGTGGCCCGAATCGGCCTGCTGAGTGGCGTCCATGGCAAACTGGCGTATGGTTCCGGCAATTTTACTCAATACGTCTTTCGTGCTGCTATCTAGTTTTTCGGGCTGCCAATCATCTTCCATAGCGTTCTCTTGTTGTGTTTTTGATTCGAGTCTGGTTTCCATTGATTATCCTTACAGAGCCACTTGCAAAATTCCAGCGAAATCGATTTTTGAGCTATTTTGCAAGTGGCTCTTCATGTCAAGTTTTTCATAATTTAACTTAAAACATGTAATTTCATCAAGGATTCGAACAAAACTTCGACATAAATCGCCAGCGATTATACGTTCATAAGTGAAGAATCCTCACCACAAGAGCCCACCGAGCTCACTAGAGAAGAGAACGAGGGACTTGAGCTTGATTGTGTATAATTTCAGGTTCATATATAATTTCAGGAAAATATGAACTCCAACGAAATCCGCAGCAAATTTTTGAAATATTTCAAGGATCAAGGGCATTCGACCGTTCCTTCGTCCCCCGTCGTGCCCCATGACGATCCCACTCTTCTGTTCACTAATGCCGGGATGAACCAGTTCAAAGACGTTTTTCTGGGAAAGTCCAAACGGGACTACTCCCGCGCCGTTTCCAGCCAAAAGTGCATCCGGGTGGGCGGCAAGCACAACGACCTCGAAAACGTAGGGCATACCACAAGGCATTTAACCTTTTTTGAGATGCTCGGCAACTTCTCGTTCGGCGACTATTTCAAAGAAGAGGCGATCAAATACGCCTGGGAAGCATCGACCGAGGTTTTCGGGTTCGATCCGAAGCATTTGTGGGCCAGCGTCTATCTCGATGACGATGAAGCGTTTGAAATCTGGACAAAATATCTTCCCGAACAGAGGATCGTCCGCTTTGGAGAGTCGGAAAACTACTGGTCGATGGGCGATACGGGCCCTTGCGGGCCCTGCTCCGAGCTTTATTACGACAGAGGCCCTTCCTACTCCGACGCCGTCAGCCTCGCAGACGACCCCGACGGCCCGAGGTTCCTTGAATTCTGGAACCTCGTCTTCATGCAATACAATCAGAAGGCCTCGGGAGAGAAAGAACTCCTGCCCAAGCCCTCGGTCGACACCGGAGCCGGACTGGAGAGGCTGCTAACGCTGATTCACGATGTCGACAGCGTCTTCGAGACCGACGTCCTCCGAAGCCTGATCGCCGAGGTCGAAAACCTCTCCGGAATCAAATACGAGCTGAGCGACCACCATACATCAGCTGCCTTCCGGGTCATCGCCGACCACCTCCGCTGCCTCGCCTTCGCCATCGCCGACGGCGTCCAGCCGAGCAATGTCGACAGAGGCTATGTCTTAAGGAAAGTCCTCAGACGGGCCGTGCGGCACGGACGGCAGCTCGGATTGAAAAAACCTTTCCTCGCCCAAATACTCCCCCGCCTCGTGGATCTGATGGGCGGCCATTTTACGGAACTGAAGACTAGCTCGGAACGGATTGAAGAAATTCTCACCCTGGAAGAAGAAAACTTTCTGCGCACCCTGAAGCGGGGCGGCAACCTCCTCAATCAGACGATTGAAAGGGCCCAGGACCACGGCAATCACATCAGCGGGGACGACGCGTTCAAGCTGAAAGACACATACGGCATGCCGATCGAAGAAATTCTCCTTCTGGCCAAGGATGCCGGACTCGACGTCGACCTCAAGAAATACGAAGAGCTCGAAGAGGAGGCGCGCGAGCGCTCCCGGGC
>SLFE01000143.1 GCA_007124415.1 Waddliaceae bacterium
CTGGATCATCAGATTCCATGAAAAGGCCGGTTGCCAGTTGCACAGCCGCGCCCAAAACGGTAGTGTCGGAATTTTTATTGCCCTCTTCTGGAGGAACGGACGGACCCATTTCCTGTTCGCTTTCTACCCCCGGCATAGGTTGGCACGGCTCCGGTTCGGGAGAGGAATCTATTCTTTCCCTTTGTCTATCGGTTTTTTTCGCGGTTCCGCAAGGCTCGTCAATCTTTGTAAAAGTATACCTTTCCACCATGAATCGGAACGCGGCAAGGCCGCCAGTTCCAAATAGCGGCAGGGTCGCGGCAGCGGCTATCGTTGTCAAAAAAATTGTCAAAACTTTTTGACAACGAGTGAGCTTATTATATTTATTAATTGCGTTTCGATATCCTGCGGAACATGGATTTATATACGATAATATCTTCATATTAGTATTACACCTTTTAATTTAAAAACATTTTAACATAAAAAATATATAAATAAAACAAATAAAATATTTTTTATTATTTTGCGCAATAACTCTCAATCTTTTTTTTGTATTGATAATCATTTCTGGACTGTGATAATTTTTTATGAATGAAAAAACACTATGCCGTGCAAACCCGGGACGATCTTTTTTTACTCGGGAACCTTCATATTGCCTCCAGAGCTATCCATATAATGGCAGATTTTCCGATTGCCGATTTTTTGACAGACGGCCCCAAATCCTGCAAGGCGATTGCCGATCAATTCGACTTTGATCAAACAGCGACGGGCAAACTTCTCCGCGTCCTCTCATCATTCGGCGTCCTGGAAGAAAACGGGAACGGGTCTTTCTCGTTGACCGATGCGGGGCACTACCTCTGCCACAGCCATCCCGAATCGCTAAAAGACCTGCTCTTTTATGATGAATCCAGGTGGAGCCCCTTTGGCAGGCTCGAAAGGACGCTGAAAACAGGATTGCCGGCCTTCAACGAACTTTATGAAAAACCTTATTTCAACCATCTGGAAGAAAGGCCTGACCTTCAGAAACGTTTCAACCGCCATATGGCTGCTGTTTCCACTCATGAAGATCGAGTACTGGCCAAAGAGCTGCCCCTGAGACAGGACGACCACTTTATGGATATAGGAGGCGGCGCGGGAAGCCTTGTCCTGGCTGCATTGAATCAGCATAAACAGGCAACAGCGTCTCTCTTTGATCTGCCCGAGGTCATCGACAACATTTCAGGGAAATTAGATCATAGAATCACCCCGGTCAAGGGAAGTTTTTTCGAGCCCATAAATGCAAAATGCGACGCGGCGATTCTCAAAAGGGTGCTGCACGACTGGAATGACGAGGAGTGTTTAAAAATTCTTCACAACGCAAAAAACACCCTTAAGCCCGGGGGAAAGCTTTTAGTCATCGAAACGGTCCTTCAAGGCGCAGAAGACCCGCCGCTCACAAGGCTCTTCGATCTTTTTTTGCTGACCCTGTTCGGGGGCGGAGAAAGGTCCCTTCAGGATTATCGGGACTTGTTCGAAAAAGCGGATTTGACTTTGTCCGGCATCATCAATACCGACTGTTCTATGAGTATTCTGGAGGCAAGAAAACAGTAGCCATTAGAGCGGACTTTTTATACAATCCGCGATATGGAGAACTTTACCCCCCTATCGGGAGCAGTCGGAGGCGTCCTTATCGGCATAGGAGCTTTAGCGCTCCTCTTTTTCAACGAGCGGATCGCCGGAATATCAGGCATTTATTCGGGCCTTGTCAAAATGCGTCCCAATGAAACCCTGTGGCGTTTTCTGTTCGTCCTGGGCCTTCTTCTTGGAGGGACGATCGTCAAGGTTTTCCACCCGGCCGCTTTCGACCTTCAAATCGACAAGCCGTTGCTTACGGTCGTAGCGGGAGGCTTGCTTGTGGGATTCGGCACCTCCTACGGCCACGGATGCACCAGCGGCCACGGCGTCTGCGGCGTCGGCCGCCTGTCGATAAGGTCGATTGCCGCAACGGCAATTTTTATGTTCTTTGGAATCGCAACGGCAACGCTCGTCTACATAATTTTTTGGAGGTAATATTTTGCGCCATCTCACATCGCTTCTTGCCGGCACTATTTTCGGTATGGGCCTCGCCGTTTCTTTGATGGTACAGCCACAAAAAGTCCTTGGATTCCTCAATGTCGCGGGAAGTTGGGATCCGACGCTGCTTGTGGTCTTCGCTTTCGCCCTGATTACCTACGCCATCGGCTTCCCCCTAATCTCAAAGCAGCCCCTTTTCGACAAAAGCCATATGCCGACGAAATCGGAAATCGACCCTCCTTTAATCATCGGGGCCTCGCTGTTCGGAATCGGCTGGGGCTTGATCGGCCTTTGTCCCGGTCCTGCCATCACCAACCTGATCACAGGAAATTTTAGCGTTATCCTCTTTGTTTTAGCTATGACATGCGGCATGTACCTATCAGGGGCGGTAAAACAAACAGTTAAATAAAACCGCAAGCCATGACGGTGGATTTCTCGCTCTTAAATTCCTGTAGCTGTCTTCGATCCGCCTTTTGTGTTCATCTGCCAGATCGCCGTCAAAAGGCTTCAAATACACGTCGCGAGGGACAATCTTCTTTTCGTGGATTTTCTCGACGCAAAAATGATACAAACGGTTAACTTTGCCGGCTTCTATTTCATAGTTCGAGGCTACATAGCCACTCATGGCAAGCTCGCCCCTTTGAACTTTCATATCCAGATCGAGATACTCTGTGAAGCAGGTTAAATTGCAAATTTCAAACAGAATGTAGAGCTTCGACGTGTCGTCGTCAAGGGCTTCGCAATAAAAAATTTTTGGAGATCTCAGCAAAAACCCATAGCGGGGATGGTGTTTCCAATAAACGGTGCAGTAGGCTCCAAAGAGAGCTCGATTCGACTCCTTAGTCACAGACTCAACCGTAATTCGGTCTCCTCCGCACATTTTGGACGCGCTGTCCCACAACTGCTTGACCTCGGGCGATTGGAGAAGACTCTGAACCAAACGGTTCGTACGGTCGCGAGCGCCTTCCTGCTTTTCTCTTGCGCAAGAGGCGGCAAGATGATAACTCATGGACGCGTTGGCTATCATAAAACAAGCGATTGAATCATTTCCAAATACCCGGCGCCGGCCGTTTCCTCCTCTCGAAGGAATAGATCAAGACATCGGCTTTTTGATCCTCCGGGTTGATCTTTGGCTTCGATGGACAGCCTAAGGGCGGCATAGATCACAGCCATTTGATGCACCACCGATTTAATCTGCAGGCTTTGCAGATTCGGTTCCGCATTTTTAAATGCGTCCAGATCCTTTTTGAGCCGATTCATGCGGTTTTTGATCGGATCATCTATTTCGAATGATTCAACATGTTTGATAAAAATCTCGTCGATGCCGTAGCGGTGTATGTCGCGCAGGATTTGCATGCGCAAAACATTGTGAGTGCCTTCCCAGTTCTCGCAAATGATGCTGTCTTGCAAAAGGCGCGGAATAGAGGAAAAACTTTCAATTGTGCCGTTGCCGGCCAAAACATCAAGCGAGTGGTGGATATGCTCGACCGTCCAAAGCGCCGTAAGATACTTGTTGAGATTCACCAAAAGACGAAGCAAAAGCGCCCCCTCCTCCCCTTCGATTTTTCCCGTGTCGAGCTCATCCTGCAATTTAGCCTCGGCAAATATCGAGGCCGTCAAGGCAGTATTCTCCGCTTTGATTCGGGCCAGGTTTTCCTGTACAAGGGGATATTCAATGATCAAACGTCCGAATGCCCGCCGATGCTTGGCGTAAGCCAGGGCAACATGAAAGGCCCGCCTTGCCATGCCGACAACGCAAAAAGCGTTGAAGATGCGTGAGATATGCAAAACATTCTGCATGAGAATTTTAAACCCTTCTTCAGGATGCCCCATCGAAAACGCTCTGGCGCCGTGAAAATCCATCTCGGCTGTCGCGAGGGTTTTTGTGCCGAGCTTTTCTTTGAGGCGGCGCATCGTATAATGATTGCGCTCTCCCGATTCCAAAACGGCAGGAACTAAAAAAAGCCCCAGACCTTTGGTTCCCGAAACCGAAGGGTCGAAGCGCGCCGTCATTAAAATCAGGTCGGCGTCGGCATTGGAACAAAACCACTTCTCGCCCTGTATGCGCCATCTTCCCTGCTCGTCGCGGTAGGCTTCGGCGGCATTGGCGCCGACATCCGAGCCGCCCTGAACTTCCGTCACGAACTGCGCGCCTGTAAAATTGGTTCGATAGGATGGCTCGGTCAGTTTTTCTAAAAAGTATTCTTTCAGAGGGAAATCGGGAACTTTTTGCAAGACCCTGATAATCCCGGCGGAACAGGCCGCCGGACAGTTATGCCCCGCCTCCCCTGCCTGGGACGAAAGAAACATAAAAGCCATAGCTTCCAATAGCCCTCCGGGCTTGGCCATGCGGTCCAAAAGGCGCGAGCTGTAAATCACATCGCCTGCGGCGGCATAGCTCGGATGATGCACCACCCTTTCGGTGTTTTGCCCCACCCCGTCATAATGCTCTATCTCAGGCAAATTGTGGCGGAGATGATTTTCGTGAACAAGAGGCTCAAGCTCGCTCACTACCCGTTCGGCAAATTCTGTCAGCTCGCTGTCGAGGCGGTCTCCGAAATAGAAGGAAACCGAGTGTTGAAAATCTTCATCGCCAAGATACGGATTGTGCCGGATTTCCTTCTCCCACTCCGCAAGATCCTGCCTCCCGAGGGCATTGCCCTTCATGGTCTCTTCGATAGTCTTCATGTTATCGAGGTATAATGGCTCTTAGAAATTGTTTCAAGATATTTTCAAGTGAAGCCCCTTCCGAATAACCTCGGCAATTGAGGGCCGCTCGGCGGGATCGGGATGCATCATATCGAGCAAATCCGCCTCCAAAGACTCTGCAGGGTATTGCTTTTTTTTCTCTTTCCAAAACGCCTCATAATCTTCGACTACAGAAAACCCCATGCTTCCCCACGAATCGACAAATGCCAGCCAAAGGGCAAGCGCTGTTTGAAAAACGTCGGTTTTAGTCGAAACGGGAGCTTCGTTTAAGCCTCTTTGTTCAGGGGCTGCGTATCTGTCTGTCGTATGCGTGTGCGCTTTATCATGACCTGCCAAAATGGACAGTCCGAGGTCGTTGAACCGGGCCCTGAAAGTTCCGCCTGCAAAATCGAGCAAAATATTTTCCGGCTTGATATCGGCAAGAATAACGCCGCATTGATGAAAATAATTAACGCATAATAGCAAACTATCCAAGATCTGTTTTCGATAGATAGGATGAAGATCCGGATTCTTAAGCGTCAATGTGTGTAAATCGCCGCCATTGGCAAGAGGCATAACGGCCTTGAATCGCATTCTCCCATTTTTGCCTGAATAAACCGTTTTCGCAATGGCTTCGCCAAACAGTCTTTGAATATGAAATTCGCGTTCGCAAAGCCAAAAGGTGCGATCGGCCTTTTTGTAATCGGCGATAGCGACAGGCATTTCCCGGTTGAGATCAATCCCCAAATAGACATTTTTAGCTGATCCGTCTCCCAAGATCATTTTTGAGAGACATAAGTAAGGATCGAAGCCTTTGTCATGAAGGTAAATTATAATCGGGAAAGGAAGTTTGAAATCTCTTTTTTTTATGTAAACCGTTTTGTCAGGATCCAAGTACGCCAAAAATTTATACTGAGGCTCTTTGATAGCGATTATGGCGCAGGCGCGAAAAACCTCGCGAGCAGACAAATTCAACTTTTCGGCTAGCGACAAAGATTTATCCCTGGCGCGCCAGAATAGCTGCGGATTTGTTTCAGCCTGTGCAATCTCATCTGTATACGGGGGGCGTCCGAAAATGTTTCTCAAACAATCGGTAAACATAATGCGTCTAATAATAAGCAATTTACGCGTTAGTTTCCAGAAAAAAAACGTTCAGTGCTAAATTATAATTAAATTTTTAAAAGGAGAAAATCATGCTTTTTCAGGTTTCCCATGATTACTGCACGATCATTCCCCCTCACATGACCGAAAAAGTCAAGGAGGCCGGCGACGACAGTCTTCGGGAAGCCGTCCGGCAGGCCTCTGAAA
>SLFE01000082.1 GCA_007124415.1 Waddliaceae bacterium
AATATCTTCAATCCACTCGATAAGAGCTTGATTAGCTTTGGCTGTCTCCTCGTCGACATCAACCCAGTGCTTGGGTATCATTTCGAGATTGCTTTCATCGCTTTCAAATCCTAATTTCTCCACTTCATCTTTTACATGATAAAGATCGGCAGGATCGGTGACGATGATAAACATCTCGCCGTCATCGTCGAAATCTTCGGCGCCCGCCTCCGAAGCTGTCAGAAAAAGCTCGTCCTCGACAGCTTTGCCCTTAGCTATCCGAATAATCCCTTTGCGATCAAAATTGAAAGCAACAGCTCCCGGTTCAGCGATATTCCCACCCCGTTTGTTCGTCGCGATCCTCAGATCCGAGGCTATGCGGTTTTTATTGTCGGTCATCACATCAATGATTAATCCGACTCCCCCGTGGCCATAAAGCTCATAAGTAAGTTCCAAGTAGTCTTGCTGATCGGCGCTCATCGCTTTTTTAATATTGCGCTCAATGTTTTCATTGGGAACATTGGCCGCTTTAGCCTTTTCAAGGGCAAGGCGGAGTCTCGGGTTGGACTTAGGGTCGGGCCCTCCCTGTTTGACGGCGCTGATGATCTCCTTGGCAACACGTGAAAATATTTTTCCTTTTTTTGCGTCGGCTCGGGCTTTTTTATGTCGGATGTTTGCCCATTTGCTATGGCCGGCCATGATTAATATCCTCTCTTATTTAAAAAAACGATCTTTGTTTAATTGAATCCACTGATGAGCTTCGTGGAAAAATTGAAATTCCCTTTCCTTTTGTTTGAACTCAGGCGTGTGGACAATCGTCATTCCTCTTTGGTTGACGAAAGGGGCGCAGACGCTGTGGAGCATCTCATGATAAACAACAAAATGTACGACATAATCCGGTATATCGAAACTATCCAAAAGCCTGTGGATCTTGATCAACTTCAACGGATAGCAATAAAGGCCGAAATTTATCTGCGACCTCAGACGGCGGCTGGGATGCCCGTACCAGGTGATGGCCAATTGCAAATCAGAGCCGAAATAGCTTTCATTAAGGCTGTCATAAATGGCCAAAAGATCAAATCGCCTGCCCCGGGTCGACAACTCCCCTTTCTTGACGGAATGGGAATAATCCATCTTTTGGGTTTGATATTCGATGAACTTTTTCACTTCAAGGGGCAGCGAGCCGCTTCTGCCTGCTTTAATATACCGGGCCAGCTCCTGCATGACATTGACAGGGGCCTTCAAAAACATTCGATGAAGGGAGACGCGGGCATGGCCCTGCTCCCAGCGAACACTGAGCATCGTCGACCGGTTGTCGTTGATTCGCAATTTAAGATTTAGTCCCGATAGAGTCTGAAGCTGTTCGTACAATGTTTTAAGCATGCGTCTTGTTAAATAAAGCGTTCCATAAAAATGCGCCCGACATAGGCGCTTGACTTTTCATCCCCTTCCCTTATCCAGCAGGTTTGCCGGCCGAATTCTCGAAACCCGAACCTTTTGTAGAGGCGCATAGCCGGATTTTCTGCATAAACCTGCAAATGGAGCAGTTCGATATTGAAGTTTTCTTTCGCCATTTTCATCATGTACCTCATAAGATGAGCGCCTATCCCCTTGCCGCGGAACCCCCCTCCGACAATAATCCCGAACTCGCACTGATGGGCAAGCTTTCTATAGGGCTGAAGATAAAGGGTCGCAATCCCGCAAGGAACGCCCTTGTATACGGCGGTCCAGCAGCATTTGTATTTATGAAAAGCAATCCACCTCTGAACGGCGTCATCGACTTCCTCTTCATTCTCCATGGGGAACCATCTTCCGATTTCGGGATCAAGAAGCCATTCGCGTAAAAATTTCCCGTCATCGGGAAAGGTATAACGGATTTCCAAATCAGGCGGAAGCTCTTCATTCTGATGCATAATTTTATCCAAATTCTTTTAAGTAAGCATTGACAAATGGATCGAGATCGCCATCCATTACCTGTTGGATATTGGTCTCTTCATATTTCGTTCGCGCGTCCTTAACGAGGGTATAGGGTTGAAAAACGTAGTTGCGGATTTGGCTTCCCCACTCGATTTTCATTTTATCACCAGACAACTTCTTAAGCTCCTCTTCCCTTTCGGTCACTTGTTTTTGATACAGTTTCGATTTGAGCATTTTTAAACAAGTTTCTTTGTTTTGAAGCTGACTTCTTTCCGCCTGACAGGCCACAACAATGTTTGTGGGAATGTGGGTGATCCTAACGGCCGATTCGGTCTTGTTGACATGCTGCCCTCCCGCCCCCGAAGCCCTGAAGGTGTCGATCCGCAAGTCGTCGGGACGAATATCAATCTCAATGTCGTCTGTAATCTCCGGTGTGACGTCGACGGAGGCAAAGCTTGTATGACGCTTGGCGTTTGAATCGAACGGAGAAATACGGACAAGCCTGTGAACTCCTTTTTCGGCCTTGGCGTAGCCATAGGCAAAAGAGCCGGAAAGCTTAAGCGTTATGCTCTTAATGCCGGCAACTTCGCCCGGAAGCAGATCAACCTCTTCAACTTTCCATCCGCGCCTTTCACCCCAGCGCCGGTACATGCGAGCCATCATTTGCACCCAATCGCACGCTTCGGTTCCGCCCGCTCCGGCATTGATGCTTAGAAAGCAGCTTTTCGCATCGAGTTCGCCCGAGAGCATCTTTTTGATCTCCAGATCAGCCGCTGCCTCTTCTACAGAAGCTAGCTCGTCAAGAAGCTCTTCGATCAATTCTTCATCATCCAATTTAATAGCATCGGGAAGCAGAGAAGAAACATTTTCAAACCGGCGGCTAATCTTATGATAGGGCTCGGTCCAGGATTTAAGCTCGTTGCATTCGGAAATGATTTTTTGGGCTTTCTCATTATCATCCCAAAAAGACGGATCCTCCATAAGTGATTCTAGCTCTTTAACTTTCTTTTCCTTAGTTTCCAGGTCAAAGATACCTCCACATATGCTTGATTTTTTCTTCCAGCACTTTTACACGTTCGGAAAGCTCCTGATTCATGTTATCCCCTTCTGATGTTTTAGGGTAAATTCTAGAAAAAAAATAAATTTCAAACAAGAAAATTAAGAATATATTCTTCGTTTGATTATTAATCCGAGAACTCCTATACTTCCTAAATCTTGGAAAATACGAATTATAAATATCATGAATGCATCGATTACCAAGGAGTAAATAATGAGCATCGAAATGATCAAAGAGACCGCATTAGGTCTGGCCAATTCAGTAAAAGACGCAGCAGCAAATACTGCCTCTTGGGCAGGCAGGCAAATTGTTTGGCTTAAAGATGCCATCGTCGGTCTGCATCTTCCTTCCAAAGCTGCATCCGGACTGCAGTGGATTGCATCGCAAGTTCAAGCGGGCTGGCAGAAAACTCTTCCCCTTTTTGCAGCCGCAAGTGCGTTCCTGCTGACTAACAACGGCATCGGCCTTTGCGCTGTCGCCCTTGCAGGCGCTCTTTACATCGGAGCGGAAAGGATTGCTGCAGCCAAAGACAATACAAATGTACGCCTCTCCCTTCAGGTTGCCGCTTTAGCATTGGCAGCTTTTGCCGGATTCGCGTTCGGATCTCCAAAGCAATTCATCTCTTAAGAGATGTCGCTAACAAAGGCCTCTTTTTCTTTAGAGGCCTTTTCTCACCGCAAATTCTTTCTTTGTGAGTTTGATGTCGATTTCATGCGCCACTGAATAGACCCAATACCATGTCGGATCGTCAATCAACCTGGTGTCGAACACGATCCCGCCATCAACCACTGAGGCGGTGACCCGATGTCCCGACGGCACGAAAATGCTGAAAGGGCCCTCGAATGCTACCCCTTCGGCAAAAAACTCACCGTTGCCTTCAATCTTGATCTCGCAAGTTTCATGAAATCGATATCGGTTTTTCCACCACGCCTCAACGCTTGAACGATCAATGCCTTTGTTTTCGACAGTGCAATTGATCAACTCGCATTTAGGCCCCCTTTCGCTGTAGCGCATGAGATTCTTCTCATCGAGATGACCCATGGGAAAATCCGAAAGAATCTGCAAACTGCCATCTAAAAACAGATTGTCTGCATCCAGTTCGGCAACATCGACACGAAGATGGCTTCCCCAAGTCATCCCCCCGCCGGTCAATTTTTGAGCCACAATTTCGTATAAAGGCCCAAGAGAGGGATGATAAGTCAAAACAAACGAAGGCCCGCTTGCCAGATAGTCATCCATGGAAGGCATTTCGGGAATCTGAAAACGGCAATAATTTTTCAGAAGGTCGTGATGATTAGCTAGCAGATTATAGAAGGCGCTTTCCGGCGTGTCGTCAACGGGGTTTCCGGGCTCATAAGTCCTTTTGGTGCTGGAAATGACTTTTTGGCGATGATTGAAAACAGTGAAGCTGGCCATCGCTTCCCTTTCGGGGTAGACCATCTCATTGGAAATATTTTGCATCAGCGTTTCTAAGCGGCCGCCCCTGGTTTGACGTTTCTTTCCCGAAGCATCTATCGAAGTAAATTTTGTCTTCAAATTGATCATCATGCCGGGAAGCGGATTCTTGCGGATCACCTCTTTGACTGCATTCAGATCGGCAAGCAAAATGTTTGTATTACCCGGATAGATCGAAAAACGGCCCCCCTCTTTTTGCGGCTTGTCCTCAAGACCCTCTTTGACAAATTCGGTATATTCGATATTTGCGAGACTGTATCCCGATTTATCCTTTTTAAGGACAATCATCCCTTCAGACGCTTTCAAAGGCCTCTCGGACGCGATAACGCCGAAATTCATGCCATTTTCAAACCCTCTGCCGATCAGTCCCAAAAGATTGTTGTCGAGGCCGGCAAGCGGATTATTCACCTGCCTTAAGAAAGCCTTTTCAATCCCTCGCCCCAAAAGATGGTCGACAACGCCCTTGTCGATTGCCAACTTCCAGATCACTCCGTGGCCGCCAGGCTTCCAGTTCAATTCAAGGGGCGAGGAAAAAGAAAGCCTCCCCTCTTCTGTAATAACGGGAACCAGCGGCTGGACGACGGTGAATATGGACTCTGGATCGCGATAAAACCATTTATTGTCAGCGCAAATTTTTCGGATATAACTATGATTTTCCTTTTCAAAAGACGTCATCAGTGCGACCGGAACCATGATCTGTCTTGCAAACAATTTGTAATGGAGGTATTCAAGCGCTTGAATATCTCCAATAATTTGTTCAAGAAGCGTCGACACTAAAAACTCAAGTTTTGCCGCAGGCAGCGGCTGCCCTGTGGCCTCGTCGTGCAAATCCAAACGATCGCCCGCTCCGCCGACTGGAAAAATCGCTGCAATCCGGGGCAGATTTTCCAAGCCGTGGAGAACAACATCTTTGACTTTGTCATTTTTATCCGAAAGATCGAAAGTATCGGGATTGTCATAGCGAACTTGCTTTCCGCCATGTTCATCATTGTTTTGAAGAAGACGTAAAAACGCCAGGCAGTAGCCGACGACTCCTCCGATAGCATTATAAAAATCTTCGACATAAATAAGGCGTTTAGCAAGATCGCGGAGCGCTTCAACATCTTCGCTGTCAAATGAAAATGAAGAAAAAAGCACATCCGCCTCACCGAGGGCAATCAAAGCTAAAAGGGAGGCTTGGCTATCCGGTCCAAAACTTTGAATAAGCTCTTTGATCCTTAAATTTTCTTCCAAAAACTTTTCTGTTTCCGGCTGGCTTGCCAGGTATTCGATCTTTTCTTCCGAACTTTCCATGCGGCTCAAATTTTCGGCCAATGGCTTAAGAATTTCAATTTTTGCAGATAGTGTCATGCCCATAAGATTGCCACCGCCTCCTTTTGACGTCAAAGTCAAAATTCATGAAAATCGAGCTAAAAAAACATTCTCTCTGTGAATAAAATATAATTTACTGTATATTAATCACATATGAAGCATTTTTACGATCGATTTACAATTCTCACAATCTGAGTGGGTTGAAATATTTTGACACTAAAATGCCCGGAAGGATAAAAAGTGCATTAAACCTTTTATCAAAAA
>SLFE01000073.1 GCA_007124415.1 Waddliaceae bacterium
GCGACGAATAATGGATCATTCTGCTAACAGGTTGGACGAACTCCTTCCTGATCAATGGGCCTACGATAAAGGTCTCTTAAAGTCTTGAATTACATCCAAGATGGGGCTATTTGACGCTTACATTTAGCAAAAGGATCTTATTATGGGTAAAGTAGACGGATCCGGATTTGATCAAAAATCTCAGATTCAAGCCCCTCCTCCGGAAACGGAAGGCAATTTAGGAGCCAGAAATGTCAAAGTCAATCAGCAGTCGAGCCCCCTCAGTGCTGCTGCTAAATTACGCAATAAGCCTGCTAATCGTGAACGCGTGGAGAAGGCGCTGGCTAAGCATGCCGTGACGAAAGAACTTTCTAATCCTCCACAGAAAAGAACTGCAGCAAAAACCAAAAAACACACTCCGCCCGATAAACTCCTGCCGCCAACACCTTTTAAAAAACCCGATCGAACACCGCCTAAAGCCCCGGGCCTGCCTCCAGTCCCTCCCAGGCCGGGAAGCACTGCAGCAAAAACCAAAAAACACACTCCGCCCGATAAACCCCTGCCGTCAATACCTTTTAAAAAACCCGATCGACCGCCGCCTAAAGCCCCGGGCCTGCTTCCCGTTCCTCCCAAACCGGGGAAATTGGGTGGCAAAGATCATCCCTCGAAAGTTGGAAAAAATCTGCGAACGCCGAGCAAATCGGGACCCAAAGCCCCTGTTTTCATTCCGGGTAAAAAGCCCTCGACAGTCGCTCCACAGTTTACCCCACCTCCAGCAGTACGCCCTTCAAAGCCGCAAACCAAAGAAAGTAAGCCCTTAAATGAAGCGCAAAAAAACCTAGAACAGATTTTAGTTCGGCTTGAAAGGGGCAAAAAAGGGAAAGTTAGGCAAAAAGACCTCCAGAATGCGTTTAAGGAAATTGCTAAACTCAAGGATGATGAGACTTTTTTCGAAATAACCAATAACGACGGAAAAAAGGTAAATGTAGATGTCCACGACATTGCCTTAAAGTTGGGACAACACCCCAAAGCAGGCAAAGCCCTTAAAAATAAAGGTGTACGGAAAAGTCTTGAAACGTACGTATCCAAGCACCAAAATTTTTCTACAGGTGAGAAATTAGAAGAGCTCAAAACTCTAAAAAAACCGAAACAGCTCCAAAATTTCATAACCAATTTCTCCGAACAGTCAAAAGAAGCGGAACTAAATAATGAACTGCTTAGACAGCAAATGCGTAAAAGCCAACCATGAAACAGCCTCTTAACTGCGCCCTAATCATGGTAAAGGAATATAGAGGGGGCTAAAGGCCCCCTCTTCTCATAAGAAAATTCGGCTCACTCTTCCGATGCGTCGGCAGCGGCAAATCCTTTCAAGACCCGCATCACTTTATAATTGCCGACAGCGTCCGCGATGGTATGCGCCGTCGCTCCGTACTGGTCCTGAACTTCGGACATGGCGCCAAAAGAGAGCAGGTAGCCGACAAGATGAGGATTGTCGTTTTGAGAAGCGTACATCAAAGCGGTCTGTCCCTCTTCATCGACAGCGTTGATATCGGCTTTGGCCATGATGAGCTCTTCGACAATGGCATAATTGCCCTTTTTAGAAGCGATCATCAGCGGAGTCTGTCCTTTAAGGTTTTTCTTGTTCACATCGGCGCCCCTCTGGATCAGGTAGCGGGCAGCGTCAAAGTTGCCGACCGACGAGGCCAGAGAAAGCGCCGTGTCGCCGTTTTTGTCGCCGGCATTAATCTCGGCTCCTTTGCTGATCAAAAGGTCGGCAAAGTATTGCTGCATGTTTGTTTGAGGCTGAATGGCCACGACGGTTCCGTCCGACAATGTTTTGGGTATGGCCTTGTTTCCGTTAAGAACAACCTGCATCAAAGGCGTTGTTCCGCTTGCGTTCCCTTTGTTGATGCCGGCGCCAGCATTGATCAGATATTTCGCGATCGGAACGCGATTTTGCTCGATGGCCATGAGCAGCGCTGTTTCGCCCTCGGCATTCACGCCGTCGGGATTCGCTCCCGATTCGACTAGTTGATAGACGCTATCGGCTCTTCCCAAAGCGATCTGGGTAAATAGTTCGGCAGTTGAAACCGAGGCGCCGGCAGTCCCGCCCTCTGCGCACATGTTTTCGACCGGGCAATCGTTTTCTCGTACAGTATTCACTCGATTTGCGTTGCAGCCGCAGGCGATAAGGCATACCGCTGCGCACATCGTCATTAATCTCCAATTCATCGAATCACTCCATATGTTTGTTTTCATTCAATTCGTATGAGCAGTTTATAGATTCGTCAAATATCAATCAAGCAAACTCAGGCAGGCATGGCGGTAGGAACCGCCGAAGAGCAAATAGTGATTGAGGTAATGATAGAGCTGATAGAGCTTGTTGCGCCCGTCGAATCCGGGTGATTTTGGAATAGCTTCATGATAGGCGTCGAAAAAGTCGGAAGTGAATCCGCCGAACATTTCCATCATGGCAAGGTCGGCCTCATGATGCCCCCAATAACAGGCCGGATCAAATACAACGGGACGGCCGCAGCGAAGCGATGCGGTATTGCCTCCCCACAGATCACCGTGAAGAAGGGAGGGCTTGATCTCAAGACCCCTGAAGTACTCCGGCAGCCGGTCAAGAAGCTTTTCCCCTTTTTCGAGAAGATCGGCATCATCGTATTTTTCTTTGATCATGCCAAGTTGAAACTCCAGACGATTGGTCTTAAAGAACTCAACCCACGAGGATGTCCACGTGTTGACTTGAGGAGTCAGGCCGATGGTATTGTCGAAGTCGAGTCCGAATTTTTCGGGGCCTTCTGTCAAATGGAGCCTGGCCAGCTGCCTGCCTAATTCCTGCTGGCTCGATGGGGTGTGGGGCCTTAAATCGAGAGCTTCTGCGACCAGGTACGAGGCGGCGCCTGTTTTACCGCTCAGAAATGGGTGCGGCACGCGGACAGTCTCTGTCTCTTCGATCAGCTTAAGGCCCTTGAGCTCGGCCTCAAGCATGGAAAGCTCAGAGGCTTTGGCAATTTTCACAAAAAAATTGCCCCGGTCTGTATCATAAAAACGACAGCGGCCTCCACCCCTCGCAGGCCGAATTTTGCCGCAATTGAGCTTATCCTTTAATATATGTTCGATCATCTTTTCAAACCTTTTCGCCCAACAATGTTTTTTCCGAAAGGCAGCGAATCCATCGTTAAAAACCATCGTATCAAATTTTCAAAAAACCCGCACGATCCCGTAAAAGAGTATTCGGTCGAAGAATTTGAGGACATATCCGGTATGGTCTACCTTCCTCGGCTGGCCTACAAAAGCAAAAAATGCTACGTCAAAGTCAAACGGCTTTGTGAAAAAGCTTTTAAACGGGGAGATGTTAGCGAAAGGGCCATATGGTTCGGCCGCCTCTACGGCCATCTCATCGACGAGCCTTTCATCAACGACATCTACATCGCCTGGACCGGCGAAGAGATGGAATACGGCTGCTACTCCGGCAAGAAAATCGTTGAAGGCGCTTTTATCGGAGAGTACACAGGACTTGTCAGACCTTGCACGTTCTGGAACCCCGACGTCAATGAATACTGCTTCCGCTACCCGCTTTACAAACGTTTTTTTGTCGTGTACACTATCGATGGGAAAATGCAGGGCAATGAGACAAGCTTTATCAACCACAGCAGCTCTCCGAACTGCGAGGCCGTCGCCATCTGGCACAAAGGTCTTTATCATATGTGTTTGATAGCCCTGGAGAACATTCCCGAAGACGCCCAGTTGCTTTTAGATTACGGAAATAAGAGGTTTGATACGTGAATTCGCAGATAAAAGAGATGCTCCCGACATATTTGGAAGTAGCAACGCAGGCCGCTCGGGAAGGCGGCAAAGTCTTAGAAAAGCATTGGGGGCGCCTTTTCAACATTCAGGAAAAGGAATTTTCCGGAGACCTTGTCACAGAAGCCGATCAAGAATCCGAAGATGCCATCATCAAGTTGATTCAAAAAAACTTCCCCTCCCATCAAATTTTGTCGGAAGAGTCAGGGATCCACGAATCGAAAAACCGTGAATTCCTCTGGGTCATCGACCCTCTTGACGGAACAACAAATTACACGCATCAATTCCCGTTCGTTTCCGTCTCGATCGCCCTGCTCTTCCAGGGCGAGCCGGTCGCAGCAGTCGTCTACAACCCATTCATGAATGAGATGTTTCAGGCCATGCGGGGAAAAGGAACGACTTTCAATCAGAGTCCCGTGCAGACCTCGGATATAAAACAATTGGAAAAAAGTTTGCTGGCGACGGGCTTTGCCTACGACCGCCGCGAAAACAAAGACAACAACTATGCCGAATTCTGCCGCCTGACCGATGCCTGCCAGGGAGTGAGAAGAGCAGGATCTGCCGCCATCGATCTTGCCTACGTCTCATGCGGCCGGTTGGACGGCCATTGGGAGCTGGGCCTGCGCCCTTGGGACGTGGCGGCAGGCGCCCTTCTTGTCGAGGAGGCCGGCGGCAAGGTCACATCCTTTGACAAAGGGGCGTTCGATATTTATTCGGGAATCATCATGGCCTCAAACGGCCACATCCACGACCAAATCAGTACTGAGATCATGAATGTGCGCAAAGAGCGCGGACTTACGAAATGATTTTAGTGAGTATGCCGGGCTCTTGCTCCTGAAAGCCCATTTTTTTCATCTCCTGCTTCACAGCGGAAATTTCCGAGTGCATAATCACTTTGTGAAACCCCTGCTTGGCCAAGTGCCCTTCATTTGCAGAGTAAAGAAACTGCTCGGTCTGAACGTCGCGGTAGGCCTCCACAACATAATCAATCAGTATCTCGACAGTCTCCTGCTCGATTTTTCTGAAGCAGAAAAGTCCGACGGGCTCAAGACCTTTCATCAAAAAAAGAAGATCGGCCCCCTTTTGCAAGGCGGCGTGCTCGGCATGGGGATAGGCGAGCAGCAGATCTTTTTTGTATGTTTCGAAAAATTCTTTCACAAGCTCGGTAGAGGCAGAGGAGGCCTCCATGAGGGAAAAGCGGTGCTCGACATCCCGCGCCCGAATAAAATAAAACAAGGTGACAGAACCGATCATGAGATTGGCTATAGTGACCGGCCACGCCTCGACAAGCACCCCGTAGACGACAAAGACCACGCAGCCGGCAATCATCAGGAGCCTGATTTTTTTCACATTAGACTGCATCATCGATAAAACGATGAAAACAGGGGCCAAATAGCCGATCAATTCTTTCCAAATGTCATTCATTGCCTTTCTAATTTAACCGATTCACATTTTGGTGACAAGCCGCCGCATCAATTACTACTTGAATTTTGATCCCAATCACTCTATTACTTTTTTTTATGAATATAACGAAGCTTCGCGACTATTATGAAGAATCTCCGGCAAAGCGGCGAAAAATCAATGACGATTGCCGCAAAATAAAAAAATTGACCGAACAAATCGAAGGTTTCGATCATTTCTTAACCGATAAGCTCTGCCGGAACAGTTCAGCCTACTTAAGAAGAGAAAAAACCGGACTCTCCTCCTCATTTCAAGTCTTTCTCGATCAGTCAGGAAAAATCAATATCATTGTCCACCCGAAACCGAAAGAAATCGTCGACTCCGGTTCTTTTAAAAAGATTCGGAAGAGTTTGTTGCTTGAATCCGGCACCGAAAAAATCATCGAGTGCGTCACGGCCACACCGATCTATAAACCGGGTGAATCGGTAAAGCGGCAAAACGAAACCTTGACAAAAGAAATCACGCACCTGGCCGCCCACAGTGGAAAAAGAGGGATTGCCCCCATGATCGACTGGATCCAATACCCTGCAAAAAACGGCGAACCTAAACTGAACATAGTGTTCCCAAAAGCCGACTGCGATCTCCAAACCGCCCTGATCCAAGGAATGACATGCACCCCTGCCATGCTTATGGACCTGGTCTGCGGGGTCGACGCCCTCCACTTTTCGGGAGTCGCTCATGGAGACTTGAAATTGGACAATGTTTTAGTTTTCGGCAGCCGCCTTA
>SLFE01000022.1 GCA_007124415.1 Waddliaceae bacterium
CCAGTCCAATAAAACGGGCCATTAAAAAGGTTTCGATATCGTTAACAAAGCCTTTATTTTCAGAAAAAAACTCTATAGTACAGCCTTCAAAAACATCGGCAAGCAATTGCTGATTCCAAGTTTCCGATTTTCTACTCCCAAAAAGTGTTTTAAAATAAGCAGGGAAACCATGAAGCTGTTTTTCCAGCTGATAGCCGATAAAAAAGTTAAGCTTTTGAACTGAAGGCTCCATCTCTTGAAACTGAGGATCGCCCCTAATTTGGTCAGCTTGTCTTGCAATATCGGCATATGAAGAGTAATAATGAGAAATCGCCGCAACAAAGTTTTTTTTCAAAAAGCATTTGGCCATCGTCAGAGCGATTTTCAGCGACCAGCTAGTCTCCGACCCTTTTACCTTGTCAAAGAAATAGTCGATGATATTTTCGACATGATTATAGATTTCATCATCGGTGAGCGTCTTAACCGAATCAAGCCTTTCAGTGAACTGAGAACGAATTTTTCCAATTACTGCCATCAGCATGTCTTGAGCGCAGGCAAAAGCCTCTTCTTTTCTGTCTTCTAAAATCTCTCTGCCGAGAACCAGAAAAAGACTACCGATAAAATGCTTAAGATAATATCCCGCGGCCGTCTCCCCGCTTTCGGGAAAAGCGATAGGATCTGACGGACAGGCCGTCTTTTTCAATAAATATTGAACGATGTCGTTGATTAAAGGGACAAGGCATTTATCACCTGCTGCCAAATTCTCCAAATTACACAAAGTATCGTTTGCTTTTGCAGAGCCCGGATTAAATATCCAAGCGGCAGCATCAATTAAATTCGCTCCGTTGACATGACTGAAAACGCGTCCGCATATCCCGGCCTCGCCGCTTTTGTAGGTGGATGGAACAGTGGAGCTTTTTTCGCTGTTTAGATTCGTTAAATACACCGCTTAATCCTTCAATAATTTTCAAAACGTATCTTAATGCATGACAATTAGGCATACAGAAAAACACCTTTTAAAGCTATTCAACAATATCAATTTTATTTTTAAATATCAAATTGATGATGAACTCTTTTCAAGATCAGCCACCTGTAGTTTTCCGGTAATTTGAGAAACGACAAAAATTGAAAGTAGACTTAAAGAAAACGCCGGCACCATCGGAGGAACGGCAATTTCAGTTACGTAAGGGTTAATAAGATTCCATGTTCCGGCAAGCACTCCTCCAACCAGGATGCCGGCCATTGCTCCGTAGCGGTTGACTGATTTTGCATACAAAGAAGTCAAAACAAGGGGGCCGAAAGAGCTGCCCAGCCCTCCCCAGGCGTAAAAAACTGCGCTCGTGACGCTCGCGCTCTTGCTGATGGCCAGAAAATAAGCCGCGATGCCTGCGAAGACAACGCTGATCCTAGTCACTTTCAAAAGTTCGGCAGAAGGGGCGTTTCTTCGATAAAACCTCTTGTAAAGATCCTCGGTAATAACCGATGCCGAAACAAGTATCTGAGAATCCATAGTCGATATGTTGGCTGCTAAAACGGCGCATAAAATGAAGCCCCCGATCAAAGGGGAAAATAATGATTTGACCATATCGACAAAGACCAGCTCACCGTTGTTCAATCCTTCAGGGAAATATCCGATCCCTGCAAGGCCGACAAAGATCGCGCCCCCCAAGGCCAGGATCTGCCACGACATCCCAACATATTTTGCCTTTTTCATGTCATTGACGTCGCGAATTCCCATAAATTTCGTAATGATATGGGGCTGCCCGAAATAGCCCAAACCCCAGCCCAATGCAGTCATCAGTATAACGGCGATTGAAGCAAACGACGAATCTTCCAGAATGTTTAGCGACAGTTGATGCGAGTTAGCGCCGGCTACAATGCCTTCAACTCCTCCAAAGCTCAGAAAAGCAATAAAAGGAACCATAAGAACCATAATGAGAAGAAAGATTCCCTGAAAAAGATCCGTCCAGGCCACAGCGACAAATCCGCCCACGAATGTGTAGGCGATCACAGCAGCCATTGCCAAGCTGATGCCAATGTAGTAATTAATGGAAAAAAGGGATTCAAAAAGATAGCCCATAGCAATCAATCCGGCTGAAAGATAGCATGATAGGAAAATCACCGACATTAAAGCCGTGATCAGGCGAATGGCTCCTGAATTGTCCTGAAATCTTTTTTCAAAAAATGTTGAAAGAGTATAGCTTTCATACTTCTCAGTCTCGCTTCTCAACCTGGGCGCCACAAACTGCCAACACAAAAACATTCCGACCAAAAGGCCCAGGGCCATTGAACTTCCCGGCATGCCTCCTAGAAACACAGCCGCAGGCATGGCCATAAATAGCCAGGCGCTCATATCGGCGGCATGGGCTGAAAGAGCTGTCAGCCAAAAATTAAGGGATCTATCCCCCAGTATAAAATCTGTTTCCGATTTAGTTTTTCTATGGGAAACCAGCCCGATGGTGAGGAGGATGGAAAAGTAGCACGCAAAAGCAATCAGCACCTGATAATTCATAACTCGTTCAACTCCATTATTATATTGTTGTTACTATTTAAGTTTTCAAACATACAGAACAGTCATTTTTTCATACAGTTTTTTTTTCACTCGACCGCATCCGGCGAGGATATTGTTGAGATTTTTCTACAACATGAGGTAATATGTCAGTCTAAAGAAGGACTTGAAAAATTCATGGAAAAAGTAAAACTTATCATAATAGGGTCTGGGCCCGCAGGCTATACTGCAGCTCTTTATGCTGCACGCGCCAATTTAAAACCTGTCCTCTTCGAGGGATTCTTTTCAGGACCCGCAGGCGGGCAGCTTATGACGACTACCGACGTTGAAAATTATCCCGGTTTTCCCGAAGGGATTACCGGTCCGGAAATGATGGATAAATTCTGCAAGCAAGCCGAACGGTTCGGAACTCGTCTTCTCCGAGAGGATGTCGAATCCGTGGATCTGTCTCAAAGGCCGTTCACTGTTAAAGGAAAAAATTCCAGCTATCAAACGGACGCCATAATCATTTCGACGGGAGCTACGGCGAAAAAACTCGACATTCCAGGATCCCGAGAAGGCGAATTTTGGCAAAAAGGGGTCACCGCCTGCGCCGTATGCGATGGAGCCATGCCAATTTTTAGAAACAAGCCCCTCTACGTCATCGGAGGGGGAGATTCGGCATGCGAAGAGGCTATGTTCTTAACCAAGTACGGCAGCCATGTCTACATCGTTCATCGCCGCGACGAACTTCGCGCATCGAAAATCATGGCAAGACGGGCCATGAACCATCCCGGCATCACCATCATATGGGACAGCGTTATCACAAAAATCGACGGCGATGACGTCGTCAAAAAAGTTGTGCTTAAAAACGTGAAAACCGAAGAAGAATCTGAACATGAGGCCGGAGGGGTATTTTTTGCCATCGGCCACATCCCCAATACCGAATTTCTCAACGGCCAAATCGATCTGCATGATAATAACTACATCAAAGTCGAACCCGGCACTACCCAAACTAACGTCGAAGGCGTTTTCGCGGCAGGCGATTGCCAGGATTTCACCTATCGCCAGGCAGTGACTGCCGCCGGCACGGGCTGCATGGCGGCAATCGAGGCCGAACGATGGCTTTCCGAGCAAGAATCCCATCATGAGCCGGAGAAAGCAACTCATTAATGCTGATTCGACTGATCATAATTTTGATGTTATTGCTGATTCCGGCTGCGGCGCCGGCAACGCACATCAAACCATGGTTTGATCAAGAGCTTCAGCCTCTTTTGGACAGCCGATTTGCCGTACAGAAATTCGACGGCGTTCGCGTGCAAAACGAATTCATCCCTTGCCGGTCTATCGACTACTTTTTCGACCTTGGCGCCTACTTTGCCTATGCTCCCTACAGTCTTGAGCTCGAAACCGGATTCGCAGGCACATCCCGCAACCATTTTAATTGGGAAGACGTCCGCCTCACCGGCCGCTATCAGCTTATGGACGACATCTCGGGCACAGACCCTGTGAGCGCTGTCGCAGGTTTTACGGTTTCAAGAACAGGACGCCGCTATGTTGAAGATATCAGCACCTTCCACCACGCAAGGTGGGAGTACCTTTTCCACGGCTCTGTCGGCAAAGAGTTTCCCAAGGGCCCTATCTGGATTTCCCGCGCCTGGGCTTTTGGAGGATTTGGCAGCGGCGACCAGGGCTCAATCTGGATCTTTTCCCACATCGAAGTCGAAAAAAACTGCCTGGACCGCTATTGGTACGGAGCTTTTCTTGAAGGACTCTTTGGTCTTGGCGACAAGCCCCTTGACCTAACTGATTTTAAAGGTTACGGCCCTGTCGAGCACCGCTCGATCG
Source organism: Waddliaceae bacterium (assembly GCA_007124415.1). GTDB lineage: Bacteria > Chlamydiota > Chlamydiia > Chlamydiales > SLFE01 > SLFE01. Next base: position 4,316 of record SLFE01000022.1, read on the forward strand.
ATATGGGAGCGCATCTTAATATTTCTCTTTGGGAATACGGCTCCATTACAGCTCGATATTCATACCGCCTTTGGGCATATAATTTTCCGGACAACGCCCACCTGGTTATACTTAGGTATGAGTATCCTTTTGGATTATAAGATGTATGAGGCGGGAAATTTTACCGCGAATTGTATCAACCAATGTATTTTCCGAAACTTCATCAAAATTTGTAAATTCCGACTTTAATTTTTTTATGATCGGAAGCATGTCCTCAGGAGTAAATATTTTTTCATCCTTCCCATAACATTTCCTTGTTTCTAAAAAATACCTGGAAATCGTTAAACGGAAAAAAAGGCTGGCAGTCAGTTTAATGGCGTATTGTTCACCTTTACATTCTTTAGCCTTCTCATATAAACGACGATAGACTCTTTTTACCTCTTTCGGAAATTTGCAGATAGGACCTGCTAAAAGTATATCAATAGCGCTATTTATCATAAGTTCATATTTAGTGTCTTCAAAAGGCTTTTCCATGGATAAAAGGTCGCTTGCAAATGATTCGTAAAATGTATCAAGAAATTCAATCAAATTTGTACGGGATAGTTGATAATAACTAAAAAGGGAATCAGAAAATTTCGACTCCCTCAAAACGCAGTCCCGGCTTCCGGCGCGACGATAATCTCTCTTGAAATCCGAAATGAGAGAACTTTGAATGATTCTACGAAGTAATTTCTCATCTTGAGAACTGATAACAGAGGCAAATGCCACAGCCGGCTGATGGATAAAAGATATTTTTCGCATTTTTCTCATCCGCTTTTTTGGTTCGGACTTCAGAACCTGCTTGGCCATTTCCAGGCACTTATGGGCAGCTGTAGCATCATTCGAGGAATTCATTTGTATGAATATATCGGCAACAACCGGCCACTTTTTTCGAATCACCATATTGAGAACAGGAAGCTTGTTTTTCTTCGGGTCTTTACATGCTTTAAGTTCTGTTTTGCACATATGTATGATGGCCGGCAATGACAGTTCGTTCCTCATGTACAGCCCGCGAAGGGTTCTGATATTTTTAGAGGATCCGCTAAATTTCGGATATCCTATTTCAGCCGTAGACGGCACGCTATTCGATCTTTTCAGCGCCTTTTCAGGGGGGCGGGCATCCGTTTTCTGGTCCAATTTTCTAAAAGACACGCTGTAAAATTTACGAGGATTTACATTCATACCCATTCCTTTTTCGAATTTTCGGTAAATCCTAACACGGAAACCAAAATTTACTCAATGGGAATTACCGACCCAAAGCGCTACGGCGGCAGCGTATTCTTTGCAATGGCTAATAGATAGAAGAATCTTAGGATTGCCAAAGCGGCTTTTAATGTTATCTGAGAGTTGAAGATCCGGCTTTCCGTCGCTTCCTGGCAATACCGAGATGCCCTTCCAGGTCACCTCATCGCGAAAACCGGTGCCCAAAGCTTTTGAAACGGCCTCCTTTGCGGCAAAACGCCCGGCAAGCCGAGCGCTGCTGTCTTTAAAGCTCAGACAGTAGTCCTGTTCTTCTTTTGTGAAAATTCTGTCTAGAAAACGCTGTCCGTAAAGGTCGACCAGCCTTTGGATGCGGGAGATTTCAATGATATCATTGCCTAATCCCATCATCGTTCAAGGGCAAAGTAGCTGCGTGCAGGATTCTTTGAACGTGCCTCTTCTCTCTCGTCCTCTTCCGCATATTCTCCGTCAGAAGCATTACAGAAAATCATGCGGCCAGACGAGGTGTGCTTGACAGAAAGAACATGGGTTTTGATCGTTTTATTGATGTAGGCAGCGCCGCCGTTGACGACGACCATGGTTCCGTCTTCGAGATAGCCAACCCCCTGCCCGGGTTCCTTTCCATAACGTTGAATTTTGATTTCCAGCGTTTCGCCCGATTGCGACAAGGGCTTGAGCGAGTTGGCAAGAGCATTGAGGTTGATGACTCTGACCCCTTCTGTGGATTCAATCGTCGATTGTTTGATGCGATTTTGGTCGGCCGTAATGATATTTGCGCTGAGCAGCCGGGAAAGCCGCGTAACTCTGGCATCCATATCCTTAACTTCGGGAAAGTCGGTCTCGACATACCGGAGTCCAAGAGATTGAATCCCCTCTAATTTTTTTAATACTTCCAAAGCCCGACGCGCCTTAGCTTTAACCGAATCGTCCAAACTTTCGAGGTTTGCATAGAAATCCTTTAAAAGAAAACGGGGAACTAGAAGCTGATTGTCCACAAGGCCTGATGCCGCCAGATCTATCAATCGAGTGTCAAGCAATGCCGATTGATCGCAGATCAAATCTTTTTTCTTCTGCGTTGCAGCTTGAAATTTAACAAAAGGAATACTGACATGGAGCTCTTCCGACGCCCTCAACGTCATCATCATGCCTAGATAGGCAGCAAACAAGAATATAATGACATTCATCAACGACATCACTGCGCCTCCGAGCTCCAACTGCCCCAACGTCAATGCAGCAGAAAGAATGAGAACCAAAGCCTGTCCCATCAGGTATCCGAAAAAAAGTCCGATCATGGCAATGTTGAAGGCGCGCACCTCAAAATTTTTCACCAGTCTTTCCAAAGCGATCAAAAAAGCAAATATCAATACTCCGATCCCCATTCCTGCCCCAAGATTCAGAACGTTCAAGCCGCCGGGCAAGGCGGAAACTGCATATGCCGAGGAAAATAACAGACTGATTAAGAAGAAGAAAAAACGAATAAACGCGACCGTCGTACTCATGAACTGACAAACCTTTGTTAGTTTTTTGATACTCAACTGCCAATATCGTGCAGTTTGAATCCTAATACTAAATTAACAAACATTTTTTGTCGACAGCCAAAAACTTCACGCTTCAAATTCCAATTTAAACATACATCATGTAGACTTATAGCCATGTTTAAACTCAAACACAGCCAATTGGCAGCCGCTTCGGGAGTAGTCTGGCTTGCCACCGGATTTCTCCTCCTCCAATATGGCATTCGACTGCTCATTTCGGCCATACCGTTGCCCGTACCCTTTAAACTGTGGACGCATCCCTTTCTCGAAATTCTTTCAACCTTTATGGGAAGCCGTGAAAATGCCGCCCTATTAATGGTAGCCGGCTGCCTCATTACGGGAAAAATTAAATGCCGGTACGTGCTGTCCCGCTCGGTTCGAAGAGGCATCGACCGCCTTCTCACGCTGCCCAACCCCTCTCAAATCTTTAAAATTTACAGCCTTCGCTATTACCTTTTTATCGGATTCTTATTAGGCGCAGGTTATTTCATGAGAAATTCGGGAATGCCCGCAGACTTCCGAGCCGCCTGCTATATGAGCATTGGCTGCGGGATGATCAATGGAGCGCTTTTATATTTCAAAGCGTCCTACTCACTTATGGTAAGGAATCCCCTTGATAAGGGTGTAAGCTCTGTAGATCTGCTCAATTAAGACAAGCCTGGACAGCTGATGAGTAAAAGTCATTTTTGACAAGCTCAGCTGAGGCCCACTCCTCCGCAAGGCTTGAGGAAGCCCTTCGGCCCCGCCAATAACAAAGGTCATTCTGGCTCCCTGCCCTTCTATAAAATCGGCAAATCCCGGACTGTCGAATTCCTTTCCCTCGGGATCTAAGCAGATAACCGAAGGCTCTTTATCCGCCTCCTCTGCAAGCCGCTTGTCATTTTTAAACCATTTGCACTCAAATTCTACTTGGCCGGTCAAACGCTTTTCGAATTCCGCTATGGCCGTTTCAAGCCATTTTTCCCTTGTCTTCCCAACGGACAAAATTTTAATTTTAATCATTTTTCATCATGCGCTGAATGCGCCGTTTTTCGTCCCGCTCTTTGATCACGGCCCGTTTGTCGTGCGATTTCTTACCCTTGGCCAATGCGATTTTGACTTTTGCGCGCCCATTTTTCAAATAGATTGAAAGGGGAACGATTGTAAGCCCTTTTTCCTGCGACGCTTTTTTAAGCTTTTTAATCTCGTTTTTATGCATCAAAAGCTTGCGCATCCGCTTTTCTTCATGATTATTGATGTTGCCGAACTTATAGGGGGCGATGGTACAGGCCACCAGCCAAAGCTCGTTATTTTCGACTTTGACATAAGCTTCCTGCAGGCTCCCCCCGTTTTCACGAAGAGACTTAATTTCCGTTCCTACAAGGGCGATGCCTGTTTCGAAGGTTTCAATGATTTCGAAATCGAAGCGCGCCCGCCGGTTTGATACTAATTCTTTGGTTTTCTCTCCCATAACGCCTTTTATTATAGCTGTTTTCACATGGAAAGTCTAAGACAAAATCAGCTCGAGCGCAAAGTTGATGTTGACAAAGCAGTCAAATCTCAAGTATCTTCGTTGTCTTGAAGAACTAGAGGTAGACCCCATGAAATTTATCATTTCCCTTGCCGAGATCAACAAACTCCTCAATAAAATACAAAACATTGTCGCCCAAAAGCCGACGCTTCCCATTCTCTCCAATTTTTTGATCGAAGCGGCAAGCGACGAGCTGGTGCTGACCGCAACAGACTTAACCGTGGGAATCCGCTGCTATACCGAAGCGAAAATCCTTGAAGAGGGCTCAACGACGCTGCCGGCCAAGCGCTTTGCCCAGCTCATACGGGAACTGACCACGCCCCACATAGAAGTACACACCAACGAGCAGAACATTACCCAGGTCATCGCAGGATCGTCCCGGTTCAAACTTCACGGAATGGATAAGGGCGAATTCCCCTCCCTGCCCGAGCTTTCGGAAACGACGCAATTCACTCTTCCGCAAAGCGATTTGAAAGATATGCTGTTCCGCACAGCATTCGCCGTCTCCCGCGAAGACAACCGCTACGCGCTGACAGGCGTATTCCTCCACATCCAAAACGGAGAAGCTACCTTTGCCGGCACAGACGGCAAGAGGCTCGCACGCAACCGGCTGAAGGTCCCTCTTGATCCTTCCTGGCAGGGTCAATACATCGTCCCGCTCAAAGCTGTCGAAGAGATCATGAAAAATCTTTATGAGGACGGCGATGCCACAATCTATCTGATGCCCGACAAAATCGCGGTCGATGCCAACCAGTCTATTCTAATCACAAAACTTTTGAGCGGCGATTACCCTGACATAAGCCGGATCATTCCCGAGTCAATGGAGTCACACCTCTCTTTGCACAGGGAAGAGCTCATGACGCTCTTGAAACAAGTCTCTCTTTTCACCTCCGATGTCAACCAGTCGGTAAGGTTCACCTTTGCAAATGGCGAACTCAAACTGTCGGCCAATGCCATGGAAGTGGGCGAGGGTAATGTGAGCATGCCTGTTAACTACAACGGCGAGAAGCTAGACATTGCGTTCAATCCGAATTTCTTTTTGGACATTTTGCGCCACACCAAGGAAGAGACGCTAGACATGGGAATTATCGACGCTTTCAATCCTGTCGTCATTCGGGAGGAGGAAAACGGCGATGAAAGCAAAAAGGTTGCGAATGACTCGCTCTGCCTGATCATGCCCATGCGCCTTGATCAACCGGTATGATTCTTAAAAAGCTTCAGCTAAGAAATTTTCGCAATTATGAAATAGCCGCTTTCGATTTTTGCCCCCACATCAACTTGATACTGGGACAAAATGCGCAAGGGAAAACCTCGGCGCTTGAAGCGGTCTATCTTCTCGCGATCGGACGCTCATTTCGGGCTGCCAGGCTTGGCGATCTGATAAAAAGGGAGAAAGAAGGATTTTATGTGGAAACGACATTTCTAGCCCGCGATGTCGAACAAAAAATCGCCCTTGCATTCGACGGAAACGAAAGAAGAATCCTGCACAACAGCACCTACTACCCCTCCCTCTCCTCTTTAATCGGCCTCATGCCCGTCGTTGTGATGACGCCGGACGACGACCTGATCAAAGGGCCGCCGCAGTCAAGGCGTAAATTTATCGATATGCAAATTGCCCAGTTTGATCCTCTCTACCTCCATCATCTGACCCGCTACTTTAGAGCTATGAGGCAAAGAAATTATCTGCTTCGCCAGAGCAGGCTTCAGACGATAGACCTTTGGGAGCGTGAAATGGCCCATGCCGCCGAATATTTGGTCTCCAAAAGGCTGCAATTCATCGAAGATCTGACCGGCGCGTCCGCTCCACTGCATGAACAGCTCAGCGACTCCGAAGGGCAACTGACGCTCAACTACCGGGGATACTCTGAAGAAGACGACTTATCAGCCTTTTTCCTCAAACGTTTTGAAGCCAACAGGCAAAAAGAGATCAAGTTAGGCTCGACGCTGTCGGGACCCCACAGGGACGACCTCGACATCCTGATCGACGGCCATGAGGCCAAGCATTTCGCGAGCGAAGGGCAAAAGAGAACGTGCGTTGCCGCCCTGCGCCTGGCGTCCTGGCAAATGCTTAAGGAGCGTTCAGGAAAAACGCCTCTTATGCTGATAGATGACTTCGGACTCAGCCTCGATAAAATCCGGCGCCGTCAATTTTTAGAGGCCGTCGATAATCTCGGACAGGTGTTCATCACAAGCGTCGATCCCCTTTCAAGCGAACTTTTCAAAAGAGATTCCGCCTCATTTTATGTAAAAGAAGGCATCATTTCAAACAATAGCCGATTGACAGTTTAAGCCCCCACCCTTCGATACCGAACCTTTCACGGTCCAGGCTGGAATTGAATCCGCCGGCAAGGCCGATAGTCCAGTTGCTGGGAAAGTAATAATCGATCGATCCGGCAAAATTCGATCCTTGCGTCGACCCTTTGGAAATGAAAATTCCGTCCGGATGCCCTGCCTGGATGAACCCGGGATGCATGAGCGTGGTTTCACTGTCGGCCCAGGCATATTGATAGATAAGGGTGAGCCATAGGCTTGAGTGAACTTGATAAAACACTTCCATACCGACGTAGCGGCTTTGGGAATCGAACTCTTCATCAACCATGTGCAGTGTTTGAATTGCCGGAAATGGAGGAGGAAGCCCTGTGGGAACATCAAGGTCGATTGAGGTGCGAAGGTCGGTCCAGGTCAATCCAATGACAGGAATAACCTGAAGCCAGTCGGTAATTGGCGTGTAGTGGCCAAGGCCTATGCCGTAGGAATAAAATTTTCCGTCCCCGGTAGCTCCGGAAGCGGTTGGCTTCAGGCAAATTCCGGAATTTTCTAAAAAAAGCAGCGTAGCGTCAAGCCGCCCGCCGAAAAGATCCATCGTCTGAGTTGTTTTTCCCTCTTCTAAGACGTTGATTCGATAAAACGCCGGACCGGCATCCACGCGGCCCTTGCAACATAAAGGGGGCCTTGCATGCAGGAAAGTTCCGGAAAAAAGAAAGAGCGCTAGAAGAAGAATACGCATAAGTGACCCTCCAAATCTGCATAATATATACGCAATTGAAAGAAAAATCAAAAGATTTTCTTTTGGAGCCACCTGCAAAATTCGGCAAAATAGCTCAAAAATCGATTTCGTTGGAATTTTGCAAGTGGCTCTTTTAGCCAAAATTCGCTATAATCGTCACTATGCAAAGGCAATTTCCTCTTTTTCAGTCACACATAGATTTGGCCCATAGCTACTGGCATCGCCTTGTAAAACCGGGCGATCTTGTCATTGACGCCACTTGCGGCAACGGAAAAGACGCGCTGTTTCTCGCAGGGCTCTTGGCTGCCCGCATCATTTGCCTCGATATCCAGCAAAAGGCTGTCGATTCGTCAAAAGAGTTATTGAAAGAGTACAATCATATCTCTTTTCACACGCAGTGCCACTCGACATTTCCAGAAGAAATCGAATCAGAGTCGGTTAAGTTAATTGTTTACAACCTCGGCTACCTTCCCGGCGGCGATAAAACCCGCACGACGCAAAGCAGAACAACAATCGAAAGTTTGAGCAAGGCATTAAAACTGATTCAACCGGGCGGCGCTGTCAGCGTCACATGCTATCCCGGACATCCCGAGGGCGCTGTCGAGGAAGAAAAAATTCTTTCCTGGTCGGAAAACCTGGCTCAGGATAAATGGAATGTGTGCTTTCATCACTTTTCCAACAGAAAACAATCCCCCAGCCTCCTAATTATACAAAGTAGTAAATAATTTTTTATCTTTGAATTAATTCTATTTCAGTGTTAATCTAGCTGATATTTCTATCTATGATTTATCGAAAAAACCGGAGAATTTTTTATGAAACTCACAAAACATTTATTCACTACAGTAATTGGAATGATAGCAATCTTGCAAACAGGCAACGCTGCCGATCACTCTAGCTGCATTAGCAGATCCCACCCTGAACTTGAACGTACGCTCGGCTACACGCAGTATAACTCGGGAGTGGATTCTATGATTTACGCCAAGTTTGATGCATACTCAACCTGGATCGAAAAAAATATAGAAGAAAACGAAATCGTCCCAAAAATTGGATTTGGCTTTAGATACCGCAACAGCCGCCATGGCTTCGATCTTGCCATGAGCGGTCAAGCGCCTGAAAAATTCTATCTGCCATCCAAGAGTGATTTTTCAGGTGAAGACAAGCCGGCGGCAAAAGGGACAAGGTCCTATACGGCAGGCCAATTGACATACCTTTATTTCACGCAGCCGGTATCGCGCAACACTTTCTACTTCGGAGCCGGAGCGGGTATCGACCGCCACAGCATCAAAGTCGATGAAACCCATGATTATTTCGGCTTCCTCAGCGGTCTTTTCGTCGCCGGCTATCAATTCAACTTGTCCGATACAATGAAATCGTTCCTGCAATTCCAAGCCAGCCAGCCGGCCTATTGTTATGAAAAGATTTCCACTGATATCTATGGCCTTACGCAAGTCAATCAGTGGGTGCCGACATTTTCCATGAGCGTTGGAGTCGGCTTCTAGTGTCTATTCCGCGGTCTAAAGCAATTCTTCAAAGGTGAACAAGCCTTTTTTATCACCTATCATCTCGGCGGCGGCAACGGCGCCGAGTGCAAATCCGGAACGGTTTTTGGCCTCATGCGTGAGAGTGATCGAATCGATCAGAGAATCAAAGATAACAGAATGAGTGCCTGGAATCTGTCCGCACCTAAGACTTGAGAAGTGCAGTTCGTTTTCCTCGATTCTGCGCTCGCCCGGATGGTAGACAGCCAGCTCTTTACGCTTCAGTCCCTCGACAAGGCTCTTGGCAATCGCTTTGGCTGTTCCCGAAGGGCTGTCGACTTTTTCCCGATGATGCATCTCAATTCCGGAGACGTCGTATTGGGCATAAGAATCCATCAAAGCGGCGGCATGCTTGACAATTCGAAGAAACAGTTGAACGCCTAATGAGAAGTTGGGAGAGTAAACGCAGCCGATGCCGGCGCCGCTGACAAGTTTTTCAACATCGCCGCTCTGCTCTTCCCATCCTGTTGTTCCGATTACAATATTCGTTTGTGATTTTGCCGCTTTTTCGACATTGTCCAAAACCGCATCGGGATGGGAAAAGTCGATGCAAGCTTGAGCGCCGTTAAAATCCGACTTTTCCGCGCTGTCTATAACCGAAACGATTTCATGCCCCCGCTCCAACGCGGATTTTTCAATCAATTTCCCCATTTTTCCGTAGCCGAGAATGGCAATCTTCATACTTTTACCTCAGAGTAGGATTCTGAAATGACTATATTCCAAAGAGTCTTCAGATATTTCTTTTGTTTGTCTGTCAGAGGCCGCAAAATGAAAAGGCAGTCGTCATTTCTAAAAAACGCCGATTTCGTCCAATTGGCTGAACCGTTGACAAGGATCTCATCATCGATAATCATCATTTTAAAGTGCAAGAGTTCTTCGCCGCGGCTGGCGTAAAGGGGCACTCCCCCTTCCATCATCCTTTGGACAATCTTGCGGCTCGCTCCGTATCCCGATTGCTTATCAATGACCACTTCGACATCGACGCCCCGATGATAAGCGTCAATTACCTCGTCGGCAAAATCCTCCCTCGTCCATGTGAACATGGCGATGCGGATTTTTTTCTTCGCAGAACGTATGAGGTTCTTGATTGTTTCCGGACCCTCGTCGGGATCGGGAAAAATCAAGAAGTCAAGGCCCTGCCCATTGATCCTAAAAGTGCGGCTGCCTCCGGTTATCGCGTTAAATGCTCTCATCCGATCAATTCGCCTTTTAAGCCACTTTGCTAGATCGGGGCTCCAAAATCCGGTGACCAGATTCCCCATGTAGCGGAGAGAGGCCGTCGTCATGTTGGCCGAGCCGGCAAACACCGTCTCGCTATCTATGATAAGAATTTTTTGGTGGGCTATGCCCCGTGGATTGCGCTTGATCTTTTTAACTTTAGGCGACAACGCCCTGTCAAGGTTTGAAGAGGCTCCCGAATCATAGACGACTCTCACATCCACTCCCTCTTTGGCTTTTTGATTCAAAGCGCAGATGACTTCGGGGTTTCTCATAGAGAAAATTACGAGGATGATGGAATGGTTTGCCCCCTTTATCGCTTCTACAAAAGTATCCTGCAAATCCTGCCTTTGCTGCGCGGAGTAAAAGTGGACCGGGTCTATTTTGGTCGGCAGATCGACCCTGGAGGCCCATAAAACGGCTTGCTGAACACTCAAGGCAATAAAAACCGAGGCGGCAATCAAAGCGGAGGCCCGGAAAATTTTTCTCATTCCTGAAGCAAGCCTCCTAACTGTTCGATCTCCCCCCGCATTGCCTCGACCAAAGCTGTATACCTCTTTTTGACCTCATCGTTTTTTACGGCAATTGCGACAGCTCTTTTGGTTCCGAGGAGGATGACAAGCCTTTTTCCTCTTGTCACCCCGGTATAAAGGAGATTGCGGTGCAGCATGATAAAGTGCGTGGTATGGACCGGAATCAAAACGCAAGGGTATTCGCTCCCTTGAGATTTATGAATGGACACGGCATAGGCAAGAACTAATTCATCCAGATCGCAGAAATCATACTCGACATCGCGATCGTCGAAACGGACGATCATCAGCTGTTCAAAATGGTCGATAAAGGAGATAAAGCCGATATCGCCGTTAAATACTTCTTTGTCATAATTATTCCGTATCTGCATGACCTTGTCGCCTGCAAAGAACTTTCTTCCCGCTCGATAGAGAAGCTCGCCTTTCGGATTAAATTTTTCCTGAAGCGCCAAGTTGATGTTTTCCGTGCCGATAACACCCCGCTTCATGGGACTCAAAATTTGAATGTCATGAAGAGGATTGAAACCGTAGCGCCTGGCAAGGCGGCTTGTCTGCAACCCGACAATCTTCTCAAGCACCTCTTCGGGCTCTTGGCATTCGACATAAAAAAAATCGCCTTCCGGATCGGCTTCGAGATCGGGAAAGATCCCTTCGTTGATCCTGTGGGCATTGGTGATGATCTTCGAGCCTTTCGCCTGCCGAAAGATCTCGTTCAAGGTCGTTACCGGTATCATTTTCGCTGCGATCAAATCTTTCAAAACATTTCCCGGCCCGACGCTGGGAAGCTGATTGATATCGCCGACAAAAATGATTCTGGCGTGGTCGGGAAGCGCCTTGAGGAACTGATTCATCAATACGGTATCGATCATGCTTGCCTCATCGACAATAATCAGGTCGCAATCAAGGGGGTTGTCGCGGTTTTTTTTGAACCCGCCTTTTTTAAAATCGATTTCCAATAGGCTGTGGATGGTGGAGGCTTTCCGGCCGGTTATCTCAGTCATCCGCTTAGCAGCCCTTCCTGTCGGCGCCGCAAGCAGAATTTTATTAGTAAGCTTGCCTGTAATTTGCAATACGCAGTTCGTGATTGTGCTTTTTCCCGTTCCGGGCCCGCCTGTGATGATATGGCACTTTTCCGTGAGCGATTTTTTCACGGCAAGAGCCTGGTTTTTCGCCAGCTTGATGCTGAGATTTTCCTCGGCCCACTCGATTGCTTTGCCGGCATTGACCTCGCGCAAATGCGGCAGAGCTTGCCGAATCCGCTTCAATTCTTTGGCGATGCCAAGCTCGGAGAGAAAAAGGGATTTTGACCAGACAAACAGCCTGCGCCCCTCCTCCTGCGGAAGTTTAGCCAGCCGAATGCGGTCGGCCTCGGCCAAGCTTTCTATCCTCATCGCAATCAAGTCGGCATCGACTTCAAGCATTTCCCTGGCGATCTCGGTCAGCTCGTCCAGAGGATAGCAAACGTGGCCGTCCCCGCTCAACTCGGATAAAACAAACTCGATACCGGCGTCCACTCTTTTGGGAGAGTCGTTGGCAATGCCCATCTTTTTTGCCACCTTATCGGCGCTTTTAAAGCCGATACCGATCATGTCCCAGGCAAGTGTGTAGGGATTGTCCTTGATCACATCGATGCACCCGTCGCCATAGGTTTTATAGATCTTTTGCGCAAAGGCGGGGCTGATATCTTGCGACTGCAAAAAGATCATCACATCCCGAATCGACTTCTGTTCGTCCCAACACGATTTGATCAAATCAATCCTCTTCTTGCCGATCCCGGGGATTGTCTTGAGCTTCTCGGGATTCTGATCGATGACGCGAAGAGTCTCTTCGCCGAAAAAGTTGACGATCCTCTCGGCATAGGCAGGGCCGATCCCTTTGACAAGTCCCGATCCGAGGTACTTTTTAATCCCGACAATGTCCGAAGGCGCTTCGGGCTGGCAATCGGTTACGGAAAATTGCCTGCCATGCACCATATGGTTCTGCCACCCGCCAACAACGCGGACAGTCTCCCCGGGCCTGACTGCAGTCATCGTCCCGACAAGGCAGATCAAATCCCGCACCCTGGGGGCTTTGAGCCAAGCGACAGTGAAGCCGTTATCGGGATTTTGAAAAGTGATCCGTTCAATGTAGCCGTAAAGCTCTTCCATAGATAGGGGAAAGTGTAGCCTGATGAACAAATAGATTCAACGGCGAAGGCAATAATTAGAGAAGATGCTTCAGCGAGTCTTCAAGTTCGGGGTATTTGAACTCGTACCCGGTCTTCTGAAGCTTCTCGGGAATAATCTTGGCGCTGGCAAGCAGCATCTCATCGGCCATTTCCCCGAACGCAAGCCTGGCAAGAAACGCCGGCATGGGCAAAAAGGTCGGCCTGCTTAAAACTTTTCCGAGCGTTTTGGTAAACTCGCGGTTTGTGACCGGATTGGGAGCCGTCAGGTTTACGGGGCCGTGCAGCGACTCTGTTTTCAAGCAATGATAGATGGCGCGGATCTCGTCTTCGATATCGATCCAGCTCATAAACTGCTTGCCGGATCCGACAACCCCTCCAAGTCCAAGCTTGAAAGGCAGGAGCATAGTCTTCAAAGCCCCCCCTTCAGGGGACAGCACAATGCCTGTCCTCAAATAAACAATCCTGATCTCTTCGCCCAAAAGAATCTCGGTCGCCGATTCCCACTCCTGGCAGACATGCGATAAAAAACCCTCTCCCGCCGGAGTCGATTCGGTCACGGTTCCTTTCGGAACATGTCCATAGTAGCCGAGAGCCGAGGCGTTGATCAAAACTTTGGGAGGGTCCTGCAGCTTCTTGATTGTTTCACACAGCAGCCGCGTGGATTTGACGCGGCTTTCCAAAATCCGCTTTTTCTTAGCCTCGGTCCATCTGCCCCCCGCGATATTTTCCCCGGCAAGGTTGATGACGGCATCAAAACCCTCAAGCTCTTGAGGATCAATGGATTGGTTCTTCGGATCCCAAAGAATCCCTCCTTTGTCGGTCTCTTTTCGGACGAGGCGGAAAACCTGATGACCTTTTGACTCTAAAAAACTTGTGAGATTCGAGCCGATTAGCCCTGTCGAGCCGGCAATTAAAATTTTCATAAAAAGACACTCCCCTAAAAGTTTTTATGTCATTCCCCGCCACTTTATGTCGAGAGAAAACTGAAGGCCTCCAAAGCTCTGTCCCTAGCCTCTTTATGGTCAACGATCGGAACGGGGTAATCATCGCCGAGCACAAGCCCCTTCAACTCCTCTTCGGGCGCGTCCCAGGGATGGTGGATCCATTTTTTCGGGATTTTTTTCAACTCCGGAACCCACTTGCGGACATAATCGCCATCAGGATCGAACCTTTCACCCTGGGTGATCGGATTGAAAATCCGAAAATAGGGAGCCGCGTCGGCCCCGCAGCCGCCGACCCACTGCCACCCCAGCGTGTTATTGGCCAGATCGGCATCGACTAACGTGTCCCAAAACCACTCGGCTCCCTTTTTCCAGCTGATCAACAGATCCTTCACCAAAAACGAGCCGACGATCATTCTGACCCTGTTGTGCATCCAGCCGGTCTCCCAAAGCTGCCTCATCCCCGCGTCCACAATCGGATAACCCGTCATGCCGCTCTGCCAGGCTTTCAAATCCTTTTTAGTATTGCGCCACTTGAAGGCCTCGAATTTTTTATAGAGGGGACGGTCTGGCGTCCGGGGAAAATGGAACAAAAGATGATGGGCAAACTCCCTCCAGCCGATCTCGCTCAAATAACACTTAACCCCTTCTTCCCTTCCCGAATGCCTTTTATGCGCCTCTTCCCAAATAATTCCGGGAGAAATCTCCCCGAAATGAAGGTGGGGCGACATCCTCGACACCCCTTCCTTCCCGGGAAAGTCCCGCTCTTTTTTATAATCGAGGATCTTATCGTTCAAAAAGGCGAGAAGCCTCCTTTTCGCCGCCTTTTCTCCAACCTGCCATTTGTTAAAGATTTTTTTATCCCAATCCTCTTCCGGAAGCAGTCCCAGATCTTCCAACTCGAGGCTTGAGCATTCAGGAGCCCTCGAGCCGACCTTCGTCACTTTCGGAAGAGGGGCTGGCGGCCTTCCCTTCTTAAGGCACGCCTTCCAAAAAGGAGTGAACACTTTGTAGGGCTTGCCTTCCTGATTGCCGACTTCCCACGGCTCGAACAGAAGATTGCCCGCGAAGCTGCGGGCGTCGGCGCCCTCTTTCTTCAGAGCGGCCTTCACCCGGGCGTCGATCGCGGAGCCCGAGGGCTCGTATCTGCGGTTCCAGAAAACCGACGAGGCGCCCGTTTC
>SLFE01000085.1 GCA_007124415.1 Waddliaceae bacterium
ATCATCGCCAGAATCGATCCCAGGGATTTTGAGATCAGACTCCGGACAGCCGAGGGTAGGCTCGAACAGGCCGAGTCCCAGTACCGGTTTGCCAAAAGAGACTATGAACGGGCGCTTAGCCTTTGGAAGCAAGATCCCGGAGCGATCAGCCAAAGCCTTCTCGACAGAAAAGAAGAGGATGTCAACCGCTCGAGAGGCGAGGTGGCAGCGCTTGAGTCTGAAGTTGAGGGTGCCGGGGATCAGCTCGACTATACCTATCTTCGTTCTCCTTTTGACGGAATGGTTGTTGCCGTTTATGCCCAGCCTTTCGAGTTTGTCCGGGCCAGGGAGCCTGTAGTCCGCCTGCTCGACACAAGCCAGGTTGAAATGGTGATTGATGTCCCTGAAAGCATCATCACCGAGATTCCTTATGTACAAGACGTCATGGTTCAATTTGACGCTCTTCCGGGTCTTGAGTTTTCCGCTACTGTCAAGGAGATAGGAACAGAGGCTTCCGCCACAACGCGCACGTTTCCCGTCACTTTGCTTATCGAACAGTCCAAAGATGCCGTTATTATGGCCGGCATGGCCGGCTTTGCCAGGATGAGCGGAGATAGAACCCCGGAGCTGAGCGAAAGAGGGTATCTGGTTCCTACGACTGCGGTATTTTCTGAAATCGACAAGACAAAAAGCTACGTCTGGGTAGTCGATCCCGAAACGATGAGGCTTAAGCAGAGAGAGGTGCAAAAGGGGGAGCTGGTCGAAAGGGGGATTATGATCACAAAAGGGCTTGCTCAGGGGGAATGGATCGTTACCGCCGGAGTAACGCTTCTTCGAGAGGGGCAGAAAGTGAGCATTCTTCCTGTAAAACTTAACATCCAGGGAGAACAAATCGAGTTGTGGAATCATGAAGAACTTAATTGAACTAGCGCTGGAACGAAAAGTCGTCACCTATGTCGTAAGCTTCTTGATTCTTATCGGCGGCATCGCCAGCTTTTTCTCGCTTGGACAGCTTGAAGATCCTGTGTTCAGCATTAAAACAGCTGTCATTATCACAAACTACCCTGGAGCTGGTCCTGAAGAAGTCGAACTCGAAGTAACAGACAGGCTCGAGCTTGCGATACAGGAATTGTCGCAAGTCAAAGACATTTATTCCATCTCGCGCGCCGGTCAATCATACATCAAGGTGGATATCAAAGACCAATACTGGTCAGAGGAATTGCCGCAAATCTGGGACGAGCTAAGAAGAAAAATTCACGATGCCGAACCTTTTCTCCCTCCGGAGGCAGGCAAGCCTGCAGTTAATGACGACTTCGGGAATGTTTTCGGCTTCGTTCTTGCCGTCACCGGAGAGGGCTACAGCTACAGAGACCTGGAAGAATACGCGAAGCTGATCAAGAAAGAGATTACATTGGTCGAAGATGTCGCCCGCGTCAATTTATGGGGAGCTAGGCAAAAGGTTGTCTATGTCGACGTTTCCGAGCAGCAGATTTCCGAGCTCAAATTGACTCCGGAAACGTTTCTTTCCACATTGAAGAGTCAAAACGAGGTTGTCGACGCAGGATCGGTCGACAACGATCAGGAAAGGTTTAGAATCGCCCCTACAGGAGAGTTTTCCAGCCCTGAGGAGATAGGAGAGCTGATCATTCGTCCAAGATCGACTGATATCGTCACCAACGCTCTCCATGCCGCTGATTTAATGGGAGGCGTCCAAAATATCACCAACCTGATGGAAGAAGAGAGCGAGAGGATCATACAACTCAAAGATATCGCTCGGATCAGGACGGGCTACAGAGAGCCTCCTCACACATTGATGCGCTTTGACGGCAAACCGGCTATCGGGATCGCCATTGCCGGCACAGACGACTCGAATATTGTAACGGTAGGAAGCAGGCTGGATGATCTTCTGGATCAATTCATGAGAAAGCTGCCCGTCGGCATCGAAGTGCACAGAGTAGCCTGGCAGTCGGAGATTGTCGATGAAGCTGTCAACGGTTTCCTGGTCAACTTTTTTCAGGCGCTTGCTATTGTCATGGTTGTGCTGGTGATTCCAAGCGGATTCAGAATCGGAGCGATCATCGGCATCGATCTGATTCTAACGGTGCTGGCAACATTCATTGTCATGGCGGTTTTGCAAATACCCCTGCAAAGAATGTCTTTGGGAGCATTGATTATCGCGTTAGGGATGATGGTCGACAACTCGATTGTTATCTCGGACAATATCGCCGTCCAGATCAGACAGGGGACCGACAGGATTAAAGCAGCAGTCAACGCCGCCTGTAGCAACTACTTTCCTCTTCTGGCCGCAACCCTTGTCGCCGTTATGACTTTCTACCCGATTTTCGCCTCTATCGGAAGCACTGGCGAGTATTGCGCCACCCTCTTTATCGTTGTGGCGACAGCTCTGCTTTTGAGCTGGCTGTTCTCGTTGACGTTGACTCCGTTAAAATGCGTCCAGATGTTGCCGGAGCCTCCAAATGAAGGAGCGAGCGGATCCGCAAGCGAATATGACGGAGCGGTGTTTCGCGCACTTCGAAAAACCTTGCGCCTAACAATTCGATTTCGTTTTGCGACCGCCATTGTCCTTGTGGCGCTTCTGGCAGGAGCGATTTTCGGCTTCGCCTTTGTTGAGCAAATGTTTTTTCCCGAATCGACGCGGCCGCAATTGATGGTGGATTATTGGGGCCCCGAAGGGGTCCGCATCCAAAATGTCGACGAAAGTGTCGCAATGATTGAAGAGGAGTTTCTCAAAAACGAGGCAGTCGAGAGCGTTGCGGCATTCGTCGGCGCGGGGCCGCCCCGTTTTTACCTTCCGGTCGACTCGGAGAGGCCTAACCAAAATTATGCCCAGCTCGTTCTCACATTCCACGATTTCCGCGACATTGACGCCTTCATTGAACAGGCAAGCGCCTGGACCGAAAAAAACGTTCCTCAGGCGATGATCCGTTACCGGAAATATTCGGTCGGCCCCGGAAACCCCTGGCCGTTCGAGCTGCGGATTACAGGACCGGGAGAAGCCAGCGCCAAAACCCTCCGCTCGCTTGCCAACCGGGTTTCAACTATCGCGGAGGCATCTCCTTACGGGACCGACTGGCGCCTCGATATCATGAACCCTGTTCTGATCTATGTCCCTGAATATGATCAAAAGCGGGGAAGGTGGGCATCGGTCACGCGAAACGACCTCGCAAGGGCTTCAAGAAGGAGTTATGATGGCAATCAAGTGGGCCTTTACCGCGAAGGCGACAGTCTTTATCCCATCATACTAAGAGCCACCGAAAGCGAGAGGCGCGAGCTGCTGAACCAGTTCGGAACGGTGCAAATTGCCCCTTCTTTTTCAACGTGGACAGTCCCGGTCGCCCAGGTGATCAGCCGCGCCCAAAGCGCTTGGGAAGATCCGATCATCGCCAGATGGAATAGGAGAAGGCAAGTGGCGGTGCAGGGCGTCCCGAAGACTGGGGTCACCTTTCCCACATTGAAGGCAAGTGTCAGCTCCGAGATCGATAAAATTAAACTTCCCGCCGGTTTTAACTTTTTCTGGGACGGAGAAGCCGAAAGCTCCGCCTCTGCGCAAGAACAGCTGATTCCGGGATTGATACCTGCCATAGTTGTGATCCTCATCCTTTTGGTCCTTGTTTTCAATGCGCTCAGGCCTGTTTTAATTATTCTGATAACCATCCCTTTTGCCTTTATTGGAATCACGCTCGGCCTGCTTGTCTTCAATATTCCCTTCGGTTTTATGGCTCTTCTCGGCGGCATGAGCCTTGCAGGAATGATGAACAAAAACATCGTCGTTCTTTTAGACGAGGCTGAGCAAAATTTAAAAAGGGGGATGAACAGATACAATGCCATAATCGAAGCATCCGTTTCCCGGGCGCGCCCCGTTCTTCTTGCCGCAGGAACTACGATACTCGGCGTCGCACCGCTTCTGCAAGATGTTTTCTGGGTCTCCATGGCTACTACGATTATGGCCGGACTTGCCTTCGGATCACTTTTGACGCTGGTTTGCGTTCCAGTGTTCTACGCCATTATCTACAAGGTAAAAGGAGAGCAGTCGTGAAAAAGTTACTCACTTTGCTGCTTCCACTTTTGCTTACAGGTTGTTTCAAAGTCGGTCCGAATTTTCACCCGCCGATGGCACCCGTCCAGAAGGAATGGATGGAATGCGGCGAGCCGGATTTCGATTGCAGCGACGCTGACCTGGCCGATTGGTGGACAGTTTTCAACGACCCGAAACTTACCGAACTCATAGAAACGGCCAAATGCCAAAACCTTAACCTTAAAACCGCGGCCTTTCGCGTTGTCGCGTCGCGTTACCTGCTTGCCATTACGGTTGGAGAATGGTTTCCCCAGCTTCAGGAGCTTGTCGGAGACGCCACAAGGACCGGTATCAGTCGCAACGCTCCAAACACGCTTTTTGCCGACAGATTTTTTTGGAATTTCAACCTCGGTCTATTAACATCATGGGAAATCGACTTTTGGGGCAAATTTCAAAGGGGAATTGAGTCGGCTAGCGACGACTTGTGGGCTTCTTACTATAATTACAACGATGTCCTCGTGATTTTGCTCGCAGATGTCGCGTCTTCTTATATCTCAATCAGAACACTTGAAGAACGGATTCAAATCCTCAAGCATAATATCAAGATTCAAGCCAGAAGCCTGGAAATTGTCGAGGCCAGATGGCAGGCGGGGGTCGTGACCGAGCTTGACGTGCAGCAAGCCAGAACGCTTCTTTCTGCAACCCGCGCCAGGCTTCCCGCTCTTGAGGCCGATCTACGCGTAGCCAAAAACGGGCTGTCAGTTCTTTTAGGCGCCGCGCCCGGTGACATGGACTACTATCTTGACGAACCGGGAACCATTCCTGAAGCCCCCAAGAACATCGTCGTCGGCATCCCCGCTCAAATTTTGTGCAGAAGGCCCGATATCAGACAGTCCCTTTACGAGGCTGCCGCTCAAAGCGCCCGCATCGGAGTGGCAACAGCAGAGCTTTATCCCGCCATCTCCATTTCAGGATTTATCGGCCTTGAATCCAGCGCCGATACAATGTCGACAGCATCGGGAGGAGGGGGGAGCCTGTTCAGTACGGACAGCTTCAACTATTTTTTCAGTCCAAGTTTTGCTTGGAAGATTTTCAATTACGGCCGTTTGAGAAACCGCGTCAGTTTCGAATATTCCGTTTTCTGTCAACGCATGATTAGTTACCAAAATACTGTTCTGCTCGCTTACCGCGAAGTCGAAGACGGCCTGATCACATTTATCAAAACACAAGATGAGGCCGACTTGCTTGCAAAAAGCGTGTCATCGGCGCAAAGGGCTGCAGAGCTTGCCCGCAATCAGTATGTAGAAGGACTTGACGACTACACCCGAGTGCTCGAAACCGACAGAACCCTAGTCGATCAGGAAGAGCAGCACGCCATCAGCCGCGGCAACATCGCCTTAAGCCTTATACGGACATACCGGGCACTAGGGGGAGGTTGGTGACGGCAAAATTCAGTTGTAACAGCCGAGCAAGTGTAGTATAAGTAGATTAAATGCACTTCAATAGGAAGGAGGTGTTCTATGAACCCGCACATTCATTCCTGTAACAAATATCCCGAGTATTCCTTTTATGACCGCAGCGTCATCCGCGACTTGCCGATTGAAGGAAAGATCTGTATCCTTTTCAATCAAAAATTCGAACAGGCGCCCTACTACTATTTTCATTTCAAATCGGAAAAGTTCTTTTTTTACCACAACCATCCGGAGAAAATAAAACACTGCCGCAATCGAAAGGCAGTGGAAATTTGCGACAAAAAATTGCAAGAGCTCTACGAACACTTAAAATCGGAAAGAAATATTTTTGAAAATAAAATTGCGCTTGAAGAA
>SLFE01000105.1 GCA_007124415.1 Waddliaceae bacterium
CGCGACAAACGTTGCGTTAGAAATTGGCAACCCTTTCGGAAAAGGGTCGCTTGTGAAAACCACAGTCCCCTCCCTCAGGCTGAAAAACATCAATCAAGGCGATCCGATAACCCTTGAAGCATTAATTGATTACCTCACAAAAACATTCCTTGCCAGAGGAAAACCTCCACAATAAAAGGATATATTATTATGGACGAGATTATTTGCGTCTGCCAGGTTTCTAATTCCATGCAGGCTAATTTGATCAAGGCTCATCTTGAAAGCGAAGGCATTCCCTGCTACCTCAAGTCAGACGATGCCGGAGGCGCCATGCCCCAGCTCACCTACACAAATGGTATTGAAATCATGGTCAAAGAAAACGATAGAAATGAGGCGATGTCTATTATTGAGGGGCATCTGTAGCCCTAATTCTTGGTGAAAAAATAATCTGAACTTAATCATTCGTTAATCATTCATCACTATTCTTGCCATAAACACCTTTTTATGGAGATCTATTATCATGAATAGTGTAACAGACTTAACAGTTAAAATTTGCAATCTTGACTCGAGACAGCAAAAAGCGCTCAGTAATTGCATCATCAATTATTCTTATCAACCGAACAGCCTATGCGAACGTATTCAACAATTTATTTATTTATTTGTTGAACATGGAAAAATGTA
Source organism: Waddliaceae bacterium (assembly GCA_007124415.1). Classification (GTDB taxonomy): domain Bacteria; phylum Chlamydiota; class Chlamydiia; order Chlamydiales; family SLFE01; genus SLFE01. Next base: position 661 of record SLFE01000105.1, read on the forward strand.
CATAGGATGCTCGGATTGGGACAAGGCTGTGAATGCTTTAGAACAAAAAAGTTTTCAAATCATCCCTGTTCCTTTCATTTATTTTCTACCTGAGTCCTCCATTAGATCAACAAGTGAGTTAGGCGTAAACGCATTAATCAAATTCAATCACTATCAAACTCCTCCGATTCCTGAATTTATAACCGACTACATTGCGAGCCGGTTCACGATTGACGACGCCCCTGAAATGATAGAGAAAATACTGATTTTCTCGTTGAGCCGTCTTTTCAACGCAAACTTTGACCGACAATCATTATTGTAATCAGAACTCATTAACAATTAACCACTTTTAATAACATTTCCCAAATAATTAATTTTTTAATATAATGAGTTCATAAGTACATTAAAATCACTCTAAGTTGGAGGTTATTTGTTATGAAAATTCTAGATGTAATTGCAGCCATTTTATTAGTTATCGGGGGTCTTAACTGGGGTCTGATAGGCGTATTTGATTGGAACCTGGTTGACTGGATCTTTGCTCAAACAATTCTTGTTAGGATTGTTTACATTCTTGTCGGTCTTGCAGCGATTTATCAAATATTTACATGGAAAAACATTCAAAAACGTTGGCAATAGCCACAAAGCTTTTCAAACGCCGCAGTTTCTGACTGCGGCGAAAAAAATATTTTTTAGATTACCACGCCTTTATAAACGAGTGATTTTTCCGGATCCAACGTCACTAGCTGCCCCTCCTGGAGAATGCGGCAAGCGTCGTCCGCTCTGACAACTACAGGCTTATTCATTTCTTTTGAATAGTCCAAAAGACACTTCTCGGACTTATGATCGTCAACGTGGTTTTGGAGAATGACTCCTGCAGCATTCTTGATATAAGGCAAGATATTCTCATCGCAATAAGTAATCACCAATATCTGCCCTCTGACATGATAAGGATTCCGGGATTCGGGTGAGAGCACGATGCATATATTGCCGTGCACCTTGCTTCCGCTCCCCCCATATCCTCTGACCAAAACATCGCCGATATTTTCTACCATCATTGTGTTCGTTGTTCCTGCAAAACCGAATGGCTGCCCTGCCGTCACAACGACGAGATCGCCATAGGCAACCATATTTTTTTCCAGGGCAAAGTTGCTTAAAGCTTCGAAGGCATTTTCCACTGTGTTGCCGTCAGTGGAATAAAATGGAACAACCCCCCAGATGAACGCCATCTGGTGATAACATTTTTTTCTCGGAGTCATGGCAATAATAGGCATTTTAGGCCGCAAACGGGAAAGGAGACGCGGCGTCGAGCCGCTTTGCGTAAATGCGAAAATGGCCTTCCCATTTGAACTATAGGCTGTTTTAACCGCAGCCAGAGTTACTGAAGAGGGTACATCATTATAGATAACGCCTGAATGTTCTTGAAAGTACTGCTGGTAGGGGAAATCCTCTTCGGCTTCAAAAGCAATGCTCTTCATCACCTTCACAGTCTCTATAGGATATTTTCCGACAGCTGTTTCACCGGAAAGCATAACCGCGCTTGTACTGTCATAAATAGCATTGGCCACATCGGATGTTTCCGCCCTGGTCGGTCTTGGATTGGTGATCATCGATTCGAGCATATGTGTGGCTGTAACTGCAGGCTTTCCTGTCATACACGCTTTGCGGATCATCATTTTTTGGAGTCTGGGCACTTGCGTCATAGGGACTTCAACTCCGAGATCCCCCCTTGCCACCATAATGCCGTCGGCAACTTGCAAAATACTGTCGAGGTTATCCACGCCGCGCCGATTTTCAATTTTAGCAATCACCCAGACATCGCTCTTTTTCTCCTGCCTTAGCAGCTCTTTGACTGTCACGACATGCTCGGCTGAACGTATGAACGAAGCGGCGACAATGTCGATATCCATTTCGCAGCCGAATTTAATATCCTCAATATCTTTTGGACTAACCACGGGAAGGTTGAGTTCTGTATCGGGAACATTGATCCCCTTGCGGGACTTAATGACTCCGCCATTCTCGATCTCCACCAATACGCCATCGTCTCGTTTTTCGATAACTTTTGAAGAAATATAGCCATTGTCTAAAAGTACAGTCATACCTTCTTCAAAATAAACGAGAACATCGCCGGGGACGACGGAAACCCTTTCAAGATCTCCTTCGATATCCTCGGCAGTCAGCAGCCATCGATGACCCGCAGGCAGATGAAAAGCATCGTCTTTCAGCTTGCCAAGGCGTATTTCAGGCCCTTTGGTGTCGAGCATGATGGCAAGAGGCACCTCCAATTCATCCCGGGCTTCTTTAAGCATTTCAATTGTGCGCCTGTGCTGCTCGTAGCCCCCATGGCTAAAATTCAAACGGGCAACATCCATGCCCGCGTGAATAAGCTCGCGAATTTTTTCCGGGGTCGAGACCGCAGGCCCCATGGTGCATATAATCTTAGTGCGTGTCCACATAACCTAAGAATAAATCATTATCCGGCTGATCGCAAGCCATTTACTTTGCGGGTATGACTTAATTTCAGGATATGGTAACAATTAATTAAATGAATACTCTCATTGAGGAGGTTGGGGTGGAAAAAATTCGTCAAAAAATTGGATCTCACTTAGACGACTTATATAAAACAACATACAGTTCACACAGGCTCGATCGCTATCGTATAAAGCCCAAATATTCGCCTCTTGGAATTACCCTGCAGGCCTGGCCCCCCAGTTTTTCGAAAAAGAGATTAAAAAGCTTAAGCGGCAGGATTGCCGCTGCTAAAAAGGATTGAAAATATCGATAAACTCGGACTGAATGGAAAATTTTTCGGCTATGTGCGACGCAAGTGCGCGCGGTCCGATTTTTTCGGTCGCGCTATGGCCGCATGAAAAGAAATTAATCCCCTCCTCAAAAGCCCACCCCCAGGCCGGCTCATCAAAATTTCCGGTAATAAAGCAATCGATTCCTTGATTTGCCGCTTCAAGAATGCTGCGATAAGCGCCGCCGGATATGAGCGCGGCAGAAGCTATTGTTTCCGGACCGCCTAAAGCCGAATGGGCGGGCTGGCCGTAATAGGCTTCGAGCTTTTCCTGAAATTCCTGCCTGTGAATGCCTTCGATCACTCCTTTAACACCTATAGGAGCACCCCCGAATATCCCGAAAGGCTCTAATGACTTCCAGCCCAGCTCTTCGGCAGCCCGCCAGTTGTTGCCGACTTCTCGATGCGCGTCCAAAGGAAGATGGTAGCTCAAAAGGGAAATCCCATTTTTCAGCAACAGCTCGATTTTCTTTTTTTTCCCGCTTGTAATTCTAAGCGAATCCCCTTTCCACAAGAACCCATGATGTGTAATAAGGCAATCGATTCCCTTAGAAACCGCGGCTTCAATGGTTTCGAGGTTCGCCGAGACAGCGGTTCCGATTTTCCTAACTTCATGGCCCCCTTCAACTTGCAGACCATTAGGGCAATAATCGCTGAATTCATCGACCTTTAACAGTTCGTCCAAATACCGATAAATCTCTTGTAAAGTAATCATTATACTCGCCAATATGAAATTGAAACACACTATAGCAGATTATATGCCTTTTACCAACCAAAAATCGAACGCCTCGGCAAAAGAAGCAGCCGGAAAAGAAGCTGTCAAGCTGATTAAAAACGGCATGACTGTCGGCCTCGGCTCCGGTTCGACAGCCGAGTTTTTTATTGAGGGCCTGATCGAACAGGCTCGAAGCGGATTGAGCATCAAAGCCGTATCGAGTTCTAAGCGGTCCGCTAAAATGGCAAAAGACGGAGGCATAGAGGTCCTCGACATGAATGATGCCGGCAAAGTTGACATCACTATCGACGGAGCAGACAAAATCGATGGACAAAAGCGTATGATCAAAGGAGGCGGAGGAGCCCATCTAAGAGAAAAAATCGTAGCCTCTGCAAGCCGGGAAATGGTCGTTGTTGTCGACGAGTCCAAGGTTGTCGATCAATTGGGAGGTTTTCCCCTCCCTCTAGAGGTCGCTAAATTCGGCTGCAAGGTCACATTACGAAAAATAGAATCGCAGGGCTTTAATGCCAAACTCAGAAAAAATGAAAACGGTGAACTTTATGTCACCGACAACGGAAATCACATCATAGATATCCATTTCGACGGTCCGATAAAAGACCCTGAGGGGCAGGACGCCATTTTACAGAACATTCCCGGAGTGCTTGAAACAGGCTTTTTCTTTAACCTGGCCGGCCGCGTCATCATAGGAAGTAATGAAGGGAAAGTAACTATCGTTGAGTGAGGAAATAATGCTTGAAGGTCATTCCGACATGTTGTCAGAGCTGGTTCTTTTGTCTTTTGATAAAGTCATGCAGACAAGAGCCTACACCGTTATCGTCTTAGGGAGTGAAGAAAAAAAATTCGCTATCTATACCGACCCGAGCACTGGGCGGACGCTTCAGCTGTTTTTAACCGGAGCGGAAAAGCCCCGTCCTCTGACGCACGACCTGATCAACTCAATTCTCACATCCCTCGACGCTAAAGTAATCCAGGTAGTCATTTACGATATGCAAGACACGATTTACTTCGCCCGGTTGTTTTTGGAACAGTCCGACGGAAATATCCGCCACATCGTCGAAATCGACGCCCGCCCAAGCGACTCCATCATCATGGCCCTGATGAACAACGCTCCGGTTTACTGCACCAAAGATGTGCTTGACAAGACCGTTGCCATTGAAGATTAGGGTTAAACTAATTTCAATTTTTACATAACATCTAAAACTTTTATTCACAAATAGTTATTCGATAGTATATAATACTATGGCATGAATATAAACAACATCCGCCAACCTGCTGATCTGCCCGGAACTAATTGGACGACAAAGGAAAGTCAGTCATTCAAAGATTTATTCGGAGAAATTAAAAAAAAATTTATCGAACTTGAGTTTGTCGATAAAAATGGGGATCCCAATAAAAAACTTTTCAAAATCCCCCTTCCTGCATTGAATCAAGGCGAGAAAGAAGCGGTCAAGAGCCTTTTAAAGGAAAAAATAATCCGCCGCGATCCGGCAAGCGGGATCAGCTTCAAAACAACTGCTGAAGAAATAGAAAAAAAAATCGACGAGGAAATCGGCCTTTCATCTTTTGTCCTTTGCGGAAGCCGGTTAATACAAGTCCTGGGCGTTCCCTATTTTGTCAGAGCCCTTGAAGAGGCCTTTA
>SLFE01000050.1 GCA_007124415.1 Waddliaceae bacterium
CAAGGGTCGGCGGCGGTCTTCTTCGGAGGCTCAAGGCAAATCCAGGAGGTGTTCGCATTCTCGAGCGGCAGGCCGAAATTTATCGTGAACTAGGCGAGCTCGTCGCAAATAAACCGACAAGCGGCATGTCGTTAGAAAAAGAGGGAAGGCGGTAAGCCGGATTCTGTCTTGAGCCATCATTTGTCTAGGGATCCCGTCGCCGGAATCCTCAAGCGGCTTTCTTCAGGACTGTGCGGAGAACAATCAACGCCCTGCATTTGCCTTGCTTCGGATAGGGTTTGTCGCAACCGGCTGGTCTCCCTGCCGGGGCCGGGTCTTGGAACCCGGCGTTTCAGCCTGTCCGCCCCGAAGGGCGGCGGTTTACTTTCTGTTACACTTTCCGTAGCCTTTCGGCCCCCAGCCTTTCGCTGGTATCCTCTCCTGTGAAGTCCAGACTTTCCTCCGCCTTGAAAACAAGGCGGCGATGACTTGCCTTCCCAAAAATAGTTGAATGGCTAGGACGACGCTTTAGTGGAACGTCTTCTGCGCTTGGTCGGAGCGGCGCTGGTTCCTTCCAGGCTTTCGCTCTCCTGCCAGTAATGTATGCGGGAACAGTGCTCGCAAAAAATGATCCGCTCCCCTTTCCTCACAAGGTTCTCGTCCTGCGCTGTCAGAGTTATATGGCAGCCGCTGCAGCTGCGGTTCTCGATCGGAACCACAACGCGGTTTTTCTTGTTACGGAGAAGCCTTTCATAGATTCTCAGGGTATCGGGATCGGCTTCCTTGGCCATTTCATCGCGTTCGATCTTGATTTGTTGCCCCTCTTCGTTGATCTGACGGATGCTTTCGTAAATTTCTTCTTCAAGTTCTTTACTGTTGGCTATCGTCTGGTCCAGGCTCTCCTGCAGGCTCTTGAGGACGTCCTCTTCGGCGGCCAGACGGTCGTAATGATCGCTCAAAACCTGTTCTTTGGCGTGGCGCTGCTTTTCGGCCCCGGAAATTTCATGGGTCAGCGCGTTGAACTCATCAACTTTTTTAATCGCGTTCTGCTGACCTTCGAGCTTTTTGATCTTCTCGTTAACCTCTTCGATCTCAAGCTCCATAATCTTAATGTCGCTTTTGATCTTCAGGATTTCCTCTTCCTTCCCCTTGACCTGTCCGGCAAGATCGTCTTTAATGCGCCCCAGCTTTTTAAGCTCTTTCTGGCGCTCCTTCTTCAGACGGATCAACCGGATCATTTTCATGTCGAGTTCTTGGATGTCTAGAATTTTTTTGAGGACTTCTAACATGTTGGTTCCTTGAATGATTTGGCAGTTAATAACGATATTTTAGACATTAAGGGCTTAGTTCTCAAGAAAAAAAGCTTGTCATGATAAGATTATACCACTTTCGGCCCTCTTAATCAAGTGTATGGACGGAATTTAGAAATCTCTGTTGCGCCCCAAGGAAGCGTTATGATAATGTTTAAGCGAGCGGAAACCACAACTTTGAGCCTGTCCAATGTCATATTTAAAAAATTATCTCGACAATCGCCAATCCCGCGATCCCGGAGCGGTCGGATTTCTCGCATCGCTCGACCTGATCGGCAAGACCGCCCCTGCAATTGCTGAAGCGATCGTCCAGGAGCTGAAAGACCAGCGCAGTTATCTTAAGCTCATCGCCTCTGAGAATTTCTCGTCTCTGGCAGTCCAGCAGACGATGGGAAACCTCCTGACGGATAAATATTCCGAAGGCTTCCCGCATCACCGCTTTTATGCCGGATGCGACAATGTCGACACCGTTGAGGACAGAGCTGCCACCCTTCTTCGGGAGCTTTTCGACTGCGACCACGCCTATGTGCAGCCCCACTCGGGCGCCGACGCCAACCTAGTCGCTTTCTGGTCGATACTTGTCCACAGAGTGCAAAACCGCGAAGTGGAAAAGCTCGGCAAAAAATCCATCGACGAGTTGAACGACGAAGAGTATGAGCGGATCCGGCAGCTGATGATGAATCAAAAGCTGATGGGCATGGCGCTCAATTCAGGGGGGCACCTGACTCACGGCTACCGCCACAACCTCTCGTCGAAAATGATGCAGTCGGTCACCTACGACATCGACCCGGCCACAGGACTTTTAAATTACGACCTCCTGGCAAAGCAGGCCAGGGAAGAAAAGCCCGACATCCTGCTGGCAGGATACTCGGCCTACCCCAGACTGATCAATTTTGCCAAAATGCGCGAAATCGCCGACTCTGTCGGAGCGGTATTCATGGTCGACATGGCCCACTTCAGCGGACTTGTCGCGGGAAAAGTCTTTAAAGGCGAATACAACCCCGTTCCTTATGCGCATATCATAACGTCTACAACCCACAAAACTTTGAGAGGGCCCAGAGGCGGCATGATCTTGTGCGGCAAGGAATACGCCGAAGTAGTCAACAAAGGATGCCCCCTAGTCCTTGGCGGCCCCCTGCCCCATGTCATGGCGGCAAAAGCTGTGGCCTTCCAAGAAGCCTCGACCAAAGAATTTCAAAACTATGCTGCCGGAATTGTTGAGAACGCGAAGGCATTGGCCGAAAGCCTGAACAAAAAAGGAGTCCCTATTCTCACCGGAGGTACGGACAACCATCTGATCATTCTCGATCTTTCAAATTTCAGCATCACCGGAAGGCAGGCCGAAAGGGCCCTGCGCGAGGCCCATATCACGGCCAACAGAAACGCCATTCCCTTCGACAAAAACGGCCCGTGGTATACCTCGGGAGTGCGGATCGGCACTCCGGCTGCCACGACCCTGGGGATGGGGCCGGCGGAAATGGAGGAAATCGGCGATGTCATCTGCGATGTCCTCACCAATGCCAAGCCCGCGCTTGTCGAAAAAACGGGAAAACCGAGCAAAGCGCAATATAAAATCGACGAAAAAATCATCGACCGCGCACAACAGCGCATCAAAGATCTTTTAGGCCGCTACCCCCTTTATCCCGAAATCGAACTGGCGCCGAAAGAAGAGTTAAGTGTTAAACAGTAGGAGAATAATTTTCATGGCAAAAGACGAAGAAAACAACAACTCGAAAATAGAGGACAAGCTCGAGCAGAACATGCTCGACGCAAGACGGATTTTCCTTTCGGACAGTATCAGCACCGACACGGCTAATGAAGTCATCAAAAAACTGTGGTATCTCGAAACGAAGGATCCCGGAAAACCGATTTTGATCGTCATCAACAGCCCGGGAGGCTCCATTGATTCCGGGTTTGCCATTTGGGATCAAATTTCCATGATCACATCGCCGGTTGCGACTTTGGTAACAGGAATGGCAGCGTCCATGGGATCCATATTAAGCCTTGCGGCTGCAAAAGGAAAGCGTTTCGCCACCCCCCACTCAAGAATCATGATCCACCAGCCGAGGCTTGGCGGAATCGTCGAAGGACAGGCGACCGACCTTGAAATCCAGGCCAGGGAAATCATCAAAACGCGCGAGATGATTATCAAAGTCTATATGGAAGCCACAGGCAAAAAGCATGACGAAATCGACAGATCGATCGACCGCGATACCTGGTTCAGCGCCGAAGAAGCGAAAAAATTCGGACTGATCGATTCCATCGTTACATCCTATGACGAGATCAAAACGTGAATCTGACCTTCAGCAAATACAGCGGTCTAGGTAACGATTTTATTTTAATCGACAACCGAGACCGCCGAATAGCTCTCCCAAACCCGGAAGCAGTCAAAAGGGCTTGCCAAAGACGCCTCGGGATCGGAGCCGACGGAGTCATTTTTCTGGAGTCCTCCGATAAAGCCGATGTGAAAATGAGGATTTTCAACGCAGACGGCTCCGAGGCTGAAATGTGCGGCAACGGCATTCGGTGCCTGATGAAATTCATGCAAGAGCTGGGCATGCCCAAAAAACCCTATAACATTGAAGTGCACAACCGGATTTTATCGGGCCGTTTTGAAGACGGCCTTATAGGCATCGACATGGGCGTTCCAACAGAGATCAGATGGAACATGAACGTGGAAGGAAATTCCCTTGATTTTTTGGATACCGGCGTTCCCCATGCCGTGGTTTTCGTGCAGGATCTGTTGCATTATGACGTGGAAAATGCAGGCAGAGCCCTTAGAGGCCACAAAGCCTTTGCCCCCAAAGGGACAAATGCGACGTTCGCCGAAATCCACTCCCCCGGCAGGCTCCTCTTCCGCACTTATGAAAGAGGCGTTGAAGCAGAAACTTTAGCATGCGGAACAGGAGCCGCCGCTGCCGCTTTTGCCTATAGGCATCGGGAAGAGTGCCCGAACACCTTGACTGTGGAAAATAAGCTGGGTGAAAAAATGGCGTTCAGAATAGACAACGATTCGCATATACACATGATCGGTCCCGCAAATCATGTCTATACCGGGAGGTTCCTATTTGAAAACAACTGACTTATGGTTTATAATTCTGTGTAAAAAGGGTTGATATGTCTGCGAAAAAGAAACTACTAGAAGCAAAAAATCCTCTGATACTCCGCGCTCAAAGATTAATGGAGGCCTTTGCCAAGTCAGACGACGAGCGGGATTTCTATCTCGACCGGCAGGAAGGATTTATCGTCTATGCCGATTTGGACGAATCCCAGGAGAACCTCGACAAGCTTTACGAAGAGCTGGCCACGAATCCCGACCGCTATTGCATGATACCCAAACTGAGCTTCTATGAACAAAAGAAGATCATGGAAGGATTCATCCACGAAAAAGTCTATGATATCGACACGAAAGAAAAGCTGATGGACATCATCCAATCCAAAGAGGCGCGCGAAAACTTTCTTGAGTTCCTATACGATCATCACGCCGAGCTTGAAAAGTGGCAGCTGTATTATCAAGAACGGTCCCGGGTTCGGATCATCGAATGGCTTCGCAATAATAATTTTCACTTTGTCTTCGAGGAAGATCTCGACCTTGGGGTCACCCTCATCGAAAAGCTAAAAAAACACCTCTTTGACGACAAAGTCCCAAAAGAAGTGCAAAACGCGCGTAAAATTTTAGCCACAAAGGCAAAAAGCTATTACTCCAACGAAGCCCTGAATCCCAGACCGAAGCGGGGCCGCCCGCCAAAACAGACCCAAAAAACCGAACTTGAACCTCAAGTCACGGTTGACATTTACAATACTGTCCCCGCAACCGTACGCCCCTTCCTTTTTACTCCCGACCTTTCGGTAGCCGGGGCCGCTTCCTTCTCTTCAAAATTCGAAACCGAAGAAGAAATCCTCGCTCACAGGCGCCAGTCCGTCAGGGAAGAATCCGCTAGCGCATTAGAGAACCTCAATCAAAAACTTGCAACTCTCAGAAAGCTCACAAATAAATTCCGAGAAGAAGAACCTGATGAAGAAGAGCTGGAAAATATTGAAGAAATAGTTGAGGAAGAAGAGAAACCAAAGAAAAGGAAGCCGGCGCAAACGAAAAAGAAAAAATCATAGAACTTCCAATTCAAGAGCCAGCAGCGCTGTAGAATCGAGATCAAATCAAATTTAGTAATGACTATTTTTTAAAAAAATAAATGCATTCGCGAATAGTCGCAAATATCCGCATATCAGCTAAATAGAGGGCAGACCGCCCCCCTCTCGAATTAATCGCTATCGACATGGCCGATGTTCAACCCCTGATTGTGCCCTAATCTCGTCTGACAGTTTTTTAGGAGGATTAGATATGAATTGACGCAACGAAGCTAAAGCTCTTTAGAGCTTTAGCGAGGAGCGTCGGTTCATAGATGATCCTTATAAAAATCTGTCAGACGACATGATTTGAGCTTTAAAGGA
>SLFE01000040.1 GCA_007124415.1 Waddliaceae bacterium
AGCTGAATCGAGGGATCAAACCCGATTTTCTGTCCGAGACCCAGCATATCCGCGAAGACGCCACGTGGGTTGTGGCCGAGACGCCGCAGGATCTGCAAAGGCGGCGCGTCGAAATTACCGGACCCACAGAGCGGAAAATGCTGATCAACGCCTTAAACTCCGGCGCAGACGTCTTCATGGCCGACTGCGAAGATGCCAACTCCCCTACATGGGACAATATGGTTCAGGGGCAGATCAATTTGCGCGACGCGGTGAATGAGACAGTCTCCTTCACCAATCCCGACGGCAAAAAGTACACGCTCAACGACGACCACGCCGTGCTGCTCGTCAGGCCGAGAGGCTGGCATCTCAATGAAAAGCACGTCCTGATCGACGGCAAGGAAATTTCTGGTTCACTGTTTGATTTCGGGCTCTACTTTTTTCACAACGCGCGAAACCTCATCGATAAAGGGTCAGGCCCCTACTTTTACCTGCCGAAGCTCGAAAGCCACCTGGAAGCCAGGCTATGGAACGAAGTCTTTGTCTTCGCCCAGGAAGAGTTGGACATCCCCCATGGAACGATACGGGCGACAGTGCTTATCGAGACCATACTCGCCGCCTTCGAAATGGAAGAGATCCTCTATGAGCTTCGCCACCACTCGGCAGGCCTCAACGCGGGGCGATGGGATTACATTTTCAGCGTCATCAAAAAATTCCGCAGGCAGGACTTCTGCCTCCCCGACCGCGACCAGATCACCATGACCGTCCCTTTCATGAGAGCCTATACAGAACTCCTCGTAAAAACCTGTCACAAGCGGGCCGCCCATGCCATGGGAGGCATGGCCGCCTTTATCCCGAACCGAAAAGATCCGGAAGTGACCGAAAAAGCCTTGAGAAAAGTCCGTGAGGACAAGCTCCGCGAAGCCAAGGACGGCTTCGACGGCACATGGGTCGCCCACCCGGACCTCGTCCCCGTGGCCATGGAGATTTTCGACAAGCAGCTCGGGAAAAAACCCAACCAGAAAGAGCGCCTCAGAGACGATGTCACAGTGACCGCTTATGAGCTGCTGGACTTCGACATTCCCGGAGGGTACATGAGCGAAGAGGGCTTGCGCCACAACATCAACGTCGGCCTTCAATACATCGCCTCATGGCTTCGGGGAACAGGGGCCGCCGCCATCTACAACCTCATGGAAGACGCCGCCACAGCGGAAATTTCCCGCGCGCAAGTGTGGCAGTGGATCGTCAACCAGGCCAAATTGGATAACGGAACGTTCGTGAGCAAAGAACAAGTCCAAAAATTAATCGGCGAAGAGCTGGAAAAAATCAAAAAACTTTATGGACAGCACTTTGACGAAAACAACTTTAACAAGGCCAGGGAAGTGTTCGAGAAGCTTGCCTTTGCCGATAAATTTATCGAGTTTCTCACTCTGATCGCCTATAAGGAGCTGCCATAAATGTACACAGAAGAAGATATCAAAAAACTTGCCAATGAATGGAAAACAGCCCCCCGCTGGAAGGGCATCAACCGCCCCTACGGCGCCGAGGAAGTGGTCAAACTCAGAGGCTCGCTCACAATTGATTATCCGATAGCCCGCATGGGCGCGGAAAAGCTGTGGGAGCTTCTCAGCGATGAGCCCTTTATCCGGTCGCTTGGCGCTATGACAGGACTGCAGGCTGTGCAGCAAGTGCAGGCAGGACTCAAAGCGATCTATGTGAGCGGCTGGCAGATCGCCGCCGACGCCAACGACGCCATGCAGACCTATCCCGACCAGAGCCTCTACCCGACGTTAAGCGGCCCCCACCTCATCCACCGCATCGCAAACGCTCTTCGCAGAGCCGATCAGATCCAGCACATGGAAAACAATTCGCACATCGACTGGTTTGTTCCCATCGTCGCCGATGCCGAGGCCGGCTTCGGAGGCCCCTTGAACACCTTCGAGCTGGTCAAAGGCATGATCGAAGCGGGAGCTGCCGCCATACACCTCGAAGACCAGCTCTCCTCGCTAAAAAAATGCGGCCATATGGGGGGCAAAGTCCTCGTGCCCACAAACGAATGGATTGAAAAGCTGGCCACCTCGAGGCTTGCCGCCGACGTCATGAACATCCCCACCCTCATCATCGCCCGAACCGACGCCCACTCCGCCCACCTCATCCGCTCCGGCTTTAACGAGATCGACAAGCCCTACCTCACCGGCGAACGTTCGAGAGAGGGGCACTGGTTCATCAAAGGCGGCGTCCCTTACGCGATCGAAAGGGGCCTTGCCGCAGCTCCCTACTGCGACATCATCTGGTGCGAAACCCCGACCCCGGACCTAAAAGAGGCCGAAGAGTTTGCCGAAGGCATCCACGAAAAGTATCCCGGAAAATGGCTTGCCTACAACTGCTCGCCCTCGTTCAACTGGAAAGCCAACCTAGACGACAAAGAGATCGCCCACTTCCAGGAGAAGCTCGGCGAGATGGGCTACAAATACCAGTTTGTCACCCTTGCCGGATTCCATACATTAAACGCAAGCATGTTCGACCTGGCCCACAACTACGCCAAGTCGGGCATGGCTGCCTACTCCAAATTCCAGCAGCACGAGTTCAAGCTCCAAAGCGAAGCGGGCTTTACGGCGATCAAGCACCAGAAATTTGTCGGCACCGGCTACTACGACGAGGTACAAAACACCATCGCCGGCCACAAAGTCTCGACAGGAGCCCTCGCCGGCTCGACGGAAGAGAGTCAGTTCAGTTAACGCGTTATGGACAAGGTTCGACTTTGCAGAACCTCTGCCAATTCTTAATAGTCATTTCGCAGGCAAGAAGGATCTAAAATCTCCCAGCAATGATGACTTTTTCCTACTTTCATATTAATGAAACTATCTTTTTTAAAAAAATGCAAAATGTTGCAATTTCATTACCTTTTTGCTAGCTTCCAATTCAGGAGAATCTGTCCTGTATGCCGTTTAACAAATTTTTCTTTCTTTTCGCCGCTTTTTTTTACCTGCAATGCCTGCATGCCGGCAACTGCACCCTTCACGGTCTGACCCTCAAGGATGCCGAGTGCATCGCGATGGAAAACAACAACGACATCAAAACGCTTCAGCAGCTTGTGGGAAAAGCTATAGAAGGACGTCTTGAGGCAGTCTCCAAGTGGTTTCCCGAAATCGTCCTGATCAGCGCCGGCTACAAGACCGAAAAGCGAGATGCGTTCACAGGGGTGCACAGCGCCTTCCTCAGTCAGTTCAATGTCACCCAAGCGCTTTTTTCCACAGAAAAGTTCTTTAACTTGCGCATCTCGTCGCTGACCGTGCAGCAGCTCAAGCTTCTTCTGCAGGCGATTACAATCGATGTGCTCTACGAGCTGAGGACAGCCTACTACCGCGTCGTGCTCGACTGCCTCAATATTGAAACCGCCAAAACCAACATCGATCTTTTTTCAGACCTTGCCGAAATGCAAGAGAGCAAACACCGAATCGGAACGTCCATCCTCCTTAATGTGAACCAAAGCCTTGTGAACGCCGCCAACGCCACCAAGGACTACTACGATGCGGTCAAGCAGCTGAAAATCGACAGGGACAACCTGGTCCGGATTCTCGGCTACGACCCCGGAACTGTCGATCTGGCGATCGCTGAAGAAGAAATCCCAATTATGTCCATCCCCGAGCTCTCCGCCAAGGTGGAAAAAGCGGGTCAAGTTTTCACAGGCAACGGCGGCGGCCTTATTTTCAAAAAGGGATTTCCTGAAACTCAGGAAATCCTGATGAACAACCTCTTTACCGGCAATGAGATCTCATGCTGGGAAAACCTGGCCATCGCCTACAGGCCGACCCTCCGCTCCCAAGCCGCCAACGTCAAAATCGCCTCAGAAGTTGTCGGCAAAAAACAGGGCGAATATCTGCCGGAGGTGAACCTGGAGTTCAACTACGGCGGCTATCCCACAAAAATGCTCGACAATCCTTCGGGCAGTTTTTTCAACCAGAACTTCGACTGGGGCATAGGCTATCGGGTTAACTGGCTGCTCTTTGACGGTTTCGGGCGCGAGCACCGCATCCGCGCGGCAAGGCACGAAAAGCGGGCCCGGCAGTTCGAATATAACAAGGCGGTGCAGGCAGCCTATGCCGACGTGAGGCGGCAAATTTTTGACATTGAAGACTCTGTGGCCAATTATGTCACGTCGATCTCGAGCGTCAAACTCGCCGAAGAGACGGTGCGGCTTGCGAAAAACTCTCTGGACATCGGCTATATCAATGTTTTCGACTATCAAATTGTTGTCGACGGCTTTGTTCAAGCCATGTATACAAGGGACGAGGCAAAATTCGATTTGATCAAGGGCTATTTCGGGCTGATCCACGCCTCAGGGGCCGACCTTATTGGCGGATGCGTGAAGTGATGGACGAACAAGCAAAAAAACCGTCGTACACGATTCATTTCGTCGTCACTCTTGCGGCGATTCTTGCAAGCGCGCTTGTCATTGCCGGCTTGTTCTGGGCGCTTTCATGGCGCCACTATGTCTGGACCAACAACGCCAATATCGAAGCCTACGGCTCGGACCTGGGAGCCAATGTCACCGAAAGGGTCACCGGTATTTTTGCCGACGAGGGCGACCTTGTCAAGCAAGGTGATCTTCTGGTGCTTCTCGAAAACAATGTCCCCCTTGCGGAAAAGGCCAAAGCCGAAGCGGAAATTCAATCAATCGAACAGCAGATTAAAGTCAGGCAGGCCCAGTACGAAAAAGTCAGAAACGACTACATCCGCGCCGAAGAAGGGATCGCCGATGAGGTGATCTCCGCCCAAGAGTTCGACCACAGGGAAAAAGACTACCAAATGGCCGATGCCGAACTGAAACTTGCCTATGCCAACCTCGATCTTGCCAAACGAAGGCTCGAGGCGGTCGAAGCCAAGCTCACCCATTACGCGATCTATGCTCCGGGCAACGGCATCGTCTCGAAACGGTGGATCTGGTTCGGCGATGTCACCTCCCCCGGGCAAAGCCTGCTGACAGTATTTGACCTCGACAACATCTGGGTGCTCGCCCGCGTGGAAGAGGAAAAAATCGAATCTGTCAGAATGGGCGCCGAAGTCTCGATCACTGTCGATGCCTATCCCGGCTGGCTTTTCAAGGGAAGAGTCTTTTCCATCAACGGAGCGGCGGCCTCAAATTTTTCCCTCGTCCCCCAAAACAACGCCACAGGCAACTTCACCAAAGTCGCCCAGAGGATCCCGATCAAAATCTCGATCGAAAGGCCGGATGATTTTCCTGAAGATAAACCCCTTTATCTATTCCCCGGAATGCAAGTTGAAGTATGGATCAAAAAAGCTTAACTAAATGGCATCCCTCTTTTTGTTATTTTCCCGAACACCCTTTTTGGAAATTCCTTGTGATCGCAAACCTCACCTACGGCGGAATGCTGGTGCTGACCGATCTGCTCGCCTCGGTGATCGTCATGCGTCAATACCAGGGCTTTTTGGAAGTCGACTACGACAAAGTCATCTGGACGGCGCGCGGTATCCTCTTTGTACTTGCGCTCTCTCCCTTGATCGCGCTTAGGCTGGCCAGAACCTACGGCTTTAAAACGATGTTTTTTTCCGGAGCCCTGATATTTTTAGCCGGCTCCGTTCTCTCGGCGTTTGCTCCCAACTACTACTCGTTCCTTGCCATGAGGCTCATCACCGCCTTCGGCGGAGGACTCATGCTCAGCCTCGGCATTCCCAT
>SLFE01000266.1 GCA_007124415.1 Waddliaceae bacterium
ACCTTCTCGATCTGGGAATTTCGGACGTCGAAGTGAGGCTGGAAGGCTCCGAGGAGCCGCTTGTCGAGGCCGATGTTTTCGAGCTTCTCCACGCGATTCTGGATGTGGAGAACTACATCGCCCGTATCGAGAAAAAAGGCGTGCCTTTTCAGGAGTTTTTATCACTTCGCAACGAGCAGGGCAAGCTTCCCCAGTATCTTGTCGCAGTCGGAGACGAACACAAGTTTCTTTATGGTCGTGACGAGCTGCTCGACTTGAAAAAACAGAACGAAGAGATTCAGCGCAAACAGCATGAAGAAGCGCTTGCCCGCATTCCCGAAAATGAAATTACCGAAGAGATGCGCACGTTCCACACCAAAGCCCTTCACTTTGTCGAGCTTTATGAAGAAGAGGCCCTTGAGTCGCTGAGAAAACGTCTCGGAAAATATAATTTCGGTTTGAGGGACTACATACTCGGCGAACACGACCTTCTCGAAATTCGCGGGGACAACAGTCCGAGGCCGTTCCAGACATTGAGGGGAGTGATCGATTTCATGCGGGAAAACGGCCGCAAAGGAATGGAGATACAACGTTATAAAGGTCTTGGCGAGATGAATCCTGAGCAGCTTTGGGAAACGACTATGGACCCTGAAAAACGAACCCTCGTCCGCGTGACTCTTCCTGATATGGTGGCCGCCGACCATATGTTTACCATGCTAATGGGAGATGAAGTGCCCCCGAGGCGCGCATTTATAGAACAAAACGCCCTTTCGGTAAAAGATGTGGATATATAAGGAGTAAAGAATGTCGTATACGCAAGGAGAACATATAATCTCACGCAATGTTGAGGAGGAGATGAAGGAAAGTTATCTCCGCTATTCCATGTCTGTTATCATTTCGCGCGCTCTTCCCGATGTCCGCGACGGGCTCAAACCTTCTCAGAGACGAATCCTCTATGCGATGAGGCAGCTGAATTTAAGTCCAGGGGGCAAGCACAGAAAGTGCGCCAAAATTTCCGGCGACACTTCCGGTGATTACCACCCCCACGGCGAACAGGTGATCTATCCGACTCTTGTCAGGATGGCCCAGCCCTGGGCGATGCGCTACCCCCTGATCAACGGGCAAGGAAATTTCGGATCGATCGACGGAGACCCGCCGGCGGCCATGCGATATACCGAAGCGCGGCTGACCCACGCCTCTGTGCAAATGATGGAAGATCTGGACAAAGAAACTGTCGACATGATCGCCAACTACGACGAAACGAAGAAAGAGCCGACGGTATTACCTTCCAAATTTCCCAATCTTCTTTGCAACGGCTCTTCCGGCATCGCCGTCGGCATGGCCACTAATATTCCACCCCATAATCTCCATGAGCTGGTAAAAGCGACGCAGATGCTTCTCGAGAATCCGCAAGCGAGCATCGAAGATATCATGCAGGTGATGCCCGGCCCCGACTTCCCGACAGGCGGCGTTATTTGCGGATACCGAGGTATTCTTGAGGCTTTCCATACCGGAAGGGGCAAGCTCATTCTTCGCGGAAAAATTCATGTCGAAGACATGAAGGACAATCCCGACAGACAAAAACTTGTTGTCGAAGAAATTCCCTACAACGTCAATAAGTCGCGCATGATCGAAAATATCGCCGACCTTATCAACAACAAACAGATCACAGGCATCTCCGACCTTCGCGACGAGTCCGACAAAGACGGCATGCGGATAGTTATGGAGCTTAAGAGGGGCGAGATTCCCGAAGTTATCATCAATCAGCTCTATAAATTCACCGATATGCAAGTGACGTTCGGCTGCAATATGCTGGCTCTTGACAAGGGGCTTCCCCGATTGATGAACGTCAAGTCGATGCTTGTTTCCTGGATCGAGCACCGCATTGAAGTCGTGAGGCGCCGAACGCGCTTTGAACTTGCCAAAGCCGAGGCGCGGGCCCACATTCTTGAAGGCTACCTCAAAGCCATCGACAATCTTGACGAAGTGGTCAAGCTTATCAGGTCGAGCAGCAATCGCGACGATGCCAAAGCAGAGTTGATCAAGCGTTTCGACTTCACCGAGCGTCAAGCCAACGCCGTTCTTGATCTGAGGCTGTACCAGCTTACCGGACTTGAACATGAAAAAATCAGCGAAGAGTATCAGAATATCCTGCAAAAGATCGAGTACTTCAAGGCTGTTCTGGCCAGCGAGAAGATGGTGCGCGATATCATCAAAGAAGAGCTCAATGAAGTGATCAAACACTACAAGCCCGAAAGGAGGACGCAGATTGTCCAGGCCGAGGGCGAAATGAACATGGAAGATCTGATCGCCAATGAAGAGACCATCATCATCGTTTCCGAAGACGACTATGTCAAGCGCCTTCCGGTTTCCGCGTTTAGAGAGCAGAAGAGGGGAGGGCAGGGTGTCTCCGGCGTCAAGCTTAAAAGAGAGAGCGACTCCATCAAGGGCCTCTATGTTGCCCAAACGCACGACCACCTTCTCATATTTACCAACCTTGGCCGATGCTACTGGCTCAAAGTCTGGCAGATTCCCGAAACGGGGCGCCAGTCCAAGGGAAGGCCGCTGATCAACCTGATCGAAGGTTTGAGACCAGACGAACATATAGCTACGACGCTCAGAGTCTCCACATTCGAGGACCCGGCCTGCATCTTGATGTCCACAAGAAAAGGGATTGTCAAAAAAACCGAGCTCAAAGACTTCAGCAATCCCCGCCGCAGCGGCATATGGGCGATCAGCATCGACGAGGGCGACGAACTTTTGGCCTCGCGCCTAGTTCACAAAGATGAGCAAGTCATGCTGTTTACAAGCGAGGGCATGGCTGTCCGTTTCGACGAAGACCAAGTCAGAGCCATGGGCAGAACAGCGCGCGGCGTCAAAGGGGTGACCCTGAAGGATGATAAAGCCGAAGTTGTCGCCTGCGAGGTCGTCACCGGCGAGGAGACAGTTCTGATCGTTTGCGCCAACGGCTACGGCAAACGCTCGAATGTCGAAGATTTTAGGCATACGAACCGCGGCGGCAAGGGAGTGCGCTCCATCATCGTGAATGAAAGAAACGGCCCCGTTATCGGCGCGGCGTGCGTCACCGACGACGACGGTATTGTGATGATGTCGTCAAACGGTCAAACGATCCGCATACCGATGTCCGACGTCCGCGTCATGGGAAGAAACACTCAAGGGGTGACGCTTGCCAATCTCCGCGAGGACAATGTCTTGATCGGCATACAGAAGATCGAAGGGGGCAATGAAGTGGCAGCCGAATCGGAAGAATCAAACGAGAAAGAGGAAGACAATGGAGAAGCCTCTTAAGGGGTTGTTGATCACGCTTGAAGGCGGCGAAGGGTCGGGAAAATCAACCATTATGGCCCGTCTTAAAGCCGACCTTGAAAGCAATGGTCACGACTGCCTCGTCACCAGGGAGCCCGGAGGCTCTACGCTCGGCAGCGAGATACGCTCGCTTTTGCTCACAGCAAGATCCGCACACCCAATCCATCCGATGGCCGAGCTGATGCTTTTTCTTGCCGACCGCGCCCAGCATATTCAGGAAGTGATACGCCCCGCTTTAGAAGAGGGCAAAGTGGTTATCTGCGACCGCTACAACGACTCGACCATAGCGTATCAAGGCTTCGGCCGCGGCCTCGACATTCCGACGGTACAGGAGATTTGCGAAAGGGTTTCCGGGCGCGTTAAACCGTTTGTCACCCTCTATCTCGATGTCGACCCCAAAACCGGGCTTGAAAGAGCAAAACAAGCTGCTAAAGAAGACTCTGCCGCAGGTGAAATGGACCGCATCGAATCAGAAGAACTGGCCTTTCACCGGCAGCTGCGCAAAGGGTTTCATTGGCTTATCGAACAAAATCCCGACCGCATGATCCTGATAGACGCCAACAGGCCGCTTGAAGACGTCTATGAAGAAACCAAAACCCTCTTTTTCGACCGCATTAAGGGCTATGTTTAAGTCAATCATTGGAAACGATCCCGTCAAAGGATATCTAACCCGCGCCGCCGAAAGAAATATGGTGGGCAATTCCTACCTATTCGCCGGCCCCGACGGCATCGGCAAAAGCCTGTTCGCGCTCGAGCTTGCAAAGCTCCTAATCGGCGATTCACCAAAACTGCAGCATGGCAACCACCCCGATATTCATGTCTACCGCCCCGAGGGGAAAATCGGGATGCACAGCATCGACGCTATGCGTCAGTTTAACAGGGAAGTCTATCTCGCTCCATCTGAGGCTCCCCGCAAGATTTTCATACTCCACGATGCCGACCGGATGCTTGCCACAAGCGCCAACGCCCTTCTCAAGACATTTGAAGAGCCGGCCGAAGACAGTCTGATGATATTGCTCTCGAGCTCTCCCGAAAATTTTCTTCCCACCGTCCTTTCCCGTTGCCGCCGTATCTATTTTCAGCCGATTGACGATGAACTCATCATAAGATGGCTGATTGAAGAGAAGAAAATCGACCAGGCAACCGCTGAAAAATATGTCCCGTTTGCCTTCGGGTCTGCCGGCGAGGCCCTCCGCCTTTGCCTTCATGGCCAGGACGAAATCCGCCGCCTCACCCTCGATTTTCTCTCTGCGCGTTCCGCCTACTATCCCGACCTGCAGCAATTTGTCAAAGCGATCGGCCAGGCTATGGAGACCATCAAAGCCGGTATCGAAGAATCAGCCCGTGCCGAGCTCTGCAAGATTGAAAAAGAAGACCTGACCGCAATCCACCGGGAGGCCATCGAAAAAGAAATCTCCGGACTTGTCTCCACAAAATTTCAGGAGGAGACCGACCGCCTACTCTGCCTTGTCATCTCGTGGCATCGCGACCTCCACCTCCTTCAAGCAGGCTGCAGTCAAAAGCTTCTAGCAAACCCCGACTACGCGCCATTACTCAAGCAGCTTGCCTCAAAGCCCACCCCTTCCCTCGAGCAAATTGAGCAGCTGGCCGAGCAGGCCCGCCTGGCGATCAAAAGGTTCCTCCCCGTTGAAAACGCCCTGGAAACACTCTTCTTGCAGATTAAGTCGGGCTGAGTTGCTGTCAATAAGTCAATGATTATTACATTTTTTAGACGTTCGTTTATCTTTGATTTGTTTTTATTGACTATAATTTTAGTTTGGTATAAATTTTGTTGTAAAATATTCAAATAATTGGAGGTGTCAATGAGACTTGAAGATATCTATTTTCATGTAAGCCAGAATCCTAACTTCAAACAAAAGCCTGAGCCAATTGAGACGTTGCCGCTTGAAATTTTTTATAAAATTTTAGGCCAATTAAGTGATAAAGACTTACATTCGACGGCACATGTAAATAGATATTGGAGGAGGGTATCAAAAGTAGTAGCTTTAACGAATAAATATATAGACAAAATCAGAACGATGAAAGAGCCATGTCAAGAACTGTTTGTAGGTGCATATAGTGAATTATGTTTTGGAGGGAAATTTATTTTGAACTACAGTATAATACATGCCAATAGAGATTTTGTTCTCGTTAAAAATCGTCTTACTCAAGCGCTAATTGAAAAAGATCAGGTTGATAAAACTAATAAAGTTGCCGATATGAGTTTCCATGATGTTGTAAAATATGATGATTGCGGCTATTACCAGGGCGTTCTGACGAAAAATATTTGACAATCTAATCATAAAATTTAAACTTTACTCCTTTCAATTTTAAAAGGAGTAGAGCATGCCTAAAC
>SLFE01000069.1 GCA_007124415.1 Waddliaceae bacterium
GATGTACAATCCATTCGATGCCGCTTCCCTTAATATGTTTCCGAAGGGATCGAATTCACGGGTTATGGAAAAAAGGCTGTTGCCGTCCGATGCCTTGACTAAATCCCCCAGCTTGTTTGTCCGATAGCTCAGATTGACTGATCCGTCGGAAGACTTAAGGGACTCTATAAATCCAAGTGCATTGTACGTATAGAAGGGGGTTTGGCCGTTTGGCAGGGTTTTTGATGCTAGTGTCTAATTGTATATATTCATAAACATAATTTCAGTTTACAGTTATTATGAACGACATTTAACATTGGAGGATAAATGTCGAGGATCGCTGTGTCTCTTAATTGTACAGATGAAGAAAAACGCATATTAAAGAAGTGGAGCTCAGGAGCTAAAATAGAAAAACGACTCCACGATAGAGCAAAAATCATTTTACGCTGCTTAGATGGCAAGAAAAATATTGAAGTTGCAGTTGAATTGGGTATCAGCAGGTTGACTGTTGCCAAATGGAGAAATCGATTTGCTATAAAGGGCATTGAGGGACTTGCTGATAGTCCAAGATCCGGAAAACCAAAAACATACGATACGGCTTTTCGAAATAACGTTTTACAGACCCTCGAACAACCCCCTCCCAAGGGGCAATCATCCTGGGACGGCAAAAGCTTAGCAAAAGTAGTTAATGGTTCAGATGATGCTGTTTGGAGGATTCTTCGAAAAGAAGGAATACAGTTGCAGCGCTGTAGAAGTTGGTGTGTAAGCACAGACAAGGAGTTTGCAAAAAAATCGGCTGACATCATCGGCCTTTATCTCGACCCCCCTCAAAACGCCTTAGTGCTATGCGTTGATGAAAAGCCGAGCATTCAAGCAATAGAACGAGCTAGAGGCTATGTGCAAACGTTCAGTGGTAAAGTGGTGCAAGGGTTAAAGAGCACTTATAAACCGCATGGTGTGCTTAATCTGTTTGCAGCATTAAATGTAGCGACAGGAGAGGTTAAGACGCAGACAACCAAGCAGAAGAAACGTCCAGACTTTTTTAGACAAAGTGGTTCAAGACGTCTCTCCGGATCAGGAAGTACACATTATCTTGGATAATTATTGCATCCACAAAAAAATGATGACTGGCTAAAGAAACATCCCAACGTCTTTTTTGATTCACACCAACATCTGCCAGTTGGTTGAATCAGGTTGAAATTTGGTTTGGAATTCTATCGAGGAAACAGCTTAAAAACGCAAGCTTTAAAAGTATAGAAGAGTTGCGTAGAGCAATAGAGGACTTTGTCGAGGTTTATCATGAGGGGGCTAAGCCATTTGTTTGGAGGAAGCGAGAGGTAAAAGGTTCCCAGCTTAAAAATAAGATAGTTAATTTTTGCAATTAGACACTAGTTCGATGGCTTGTTTTCCAATGAGTTGTTGAAGGAATGCTTTTTCTTCTTGCAGTGCCTTTGCCTCTCGACGCTCTGCGGCATCTGTGGTAAACATTGACGGTGCTCCTTGTTCCAGTTCCCTCTTCCACTGACTGACTTGAACAGGATGTAGTCCATGTCGGGATGCAATCTCATTGATAGTCTCACGCTCTCTCAGCGCCTCAATTGCTACTTTTCTTTTGAAATCTGGTGATCGTTTCTTTCTTTTCATGCGTTGTAAACCTCTGGTTTAAAGTAAATTATACCAGGTTTACCTAACTTAATCACCCTAAAAAAACTGTCCAATTTTTGGGGTCCACCTCAAACCTCCTGTTTTTGGAGGTAAAGCATTCAAAATCAGACTTGATATGTCAAATTATTTCTTCATGCAATTTCCCTGTTCCCAGACTATGTAAGATTCACCATCATAAGCACTTCCTATTATATAAATTGCACTTTGAGAAATTAATTCTAAATGATATTGCATCAAATCTTTTTCAATAAAATGAGATCCTTTTGCCAACACAACCAACATGTGATACAACGCATTTGCTAAGCATACTACGTCTTCAACCTCATTAAAAGTATTTTTTTTATCCAATAAGTAATAAATTTCATCTCTTAAAAGAACATAATCAATATCAAGCCTTTTAAAACTCTTATCAGTTGGACTGCGGATTACATCTTCTCCTATGCAAAAATTAGCAGGGTCTTGCTGAAGAAAATCATAAACAAAATTTGTAACCAATGATCTCGTATTAGGTACTTCTTCTAAATAACCACCATGGTTAGGCAATTTTATTATAGGTTTTGTAGTTCGAAGTATTCCACCATGCTTAAAATCATAAAGTTTGTCAAAGTTAGCATCATTGGGGAGAAATGTAAAAAAAGAACCTTTCGAAAAATCAATTTTCTTCAAAATAGTATCAGATAAGCTATTACCCCAATCAATGTGATCCAAAAAATAAGTTAAAGTTCGTTCGAAATCTAAATTTATTTTATTCTTATCATAATTCATGTTCATGCCTATGGTTTTGGTTCACATCTTCCGTCAGGATATAACCTATAACCTTTATGATTTTTCTCCGGGTGATAATCCCAATGAGGACCTTGAGGAGGACCATGTTCTAAATCAGGATGATAAGACTCGCCGGTTTCTTCATTATACCAATTTCCACGCCCGCTTGAAGGAGGTCCTCTTCCTTTCCATTCAAATCCTTCAATGTTTGGGCATTCGGGATCCCACCCTAAATCATCCCATTTATATGGCACTCCATCGCGTAATTGTTGATTGACCCAATTTTCAACGTAGTGCGCTCCTTCGTGAACCGCGTAGGCAGCTGCTGCTGCCGCAACTGTGCAAATCAGTGTATCCATTATAGCAGCTCCGCAGACTATTTCCACAACGGGTATCGCGATCATAAAGACAAAACGGCCGTCAGGGTCGCAGTATTTAAGAGGGTTGTTGAAAAGATACTGGTAAAGGTTGCTCGAGTCGTGCTCTCCCGCAGGGTCTGTTGTCATCCAACGGGCGATGCGAGGGTTGTAGTATCTTTTGCCAAAGTAAATGAGCCCGGTCTCCGGATCGAACCGCTTGCCAGAGCATCTCCAAGGATTGAAGCACGATTCAGATTTGTCAATCGCTTCGCCAAAAGCGGTGTGGACATATTCATGGGTTATTTTTTTTGATTTAATATCAACAAGCTTTTTGACATTGCCGCAGGTGTCAAGTATCGGAGCGAATACTCCCCCGAGGAGCTCCATAGCAACAGGCTGATGGAGATCATTCCCAAGGGAAAGGCCGGCCGCCTTTAAATGCTTGAGGTAAAGATGCGGATGATATGCCGCCAGCTCATTATCACCATCGTAAAGGTAGATTTCACTCATAGCGTGGCGCTCTTTTTCATCTGTGAGAAGATACGCTTTTTTAGATACGCGCCTGCCGAGAGGGTCGTATTGGAAAATGACTTTTCGCCCCTCCTTCTTGGCTTCGGTCAGGCGGTTCAAATGGTCGTATTTAAAAGCCGTTTTCCCGTCATGAATTAGGTTGCCGTTCAAATCATATTCGTATGTTTGGCTTCCTTTGGAGACAAGCTCGTCGAGGCCGTTGTACTCGAGCTTTTCATCATTCTTTTTGATTCTGTTAAAATGCGAGTCGTAGCTGTAGGATGTTTCGTTTTCCGATATGAGTTGGGAAAGTGCGTCATACCGGTAGAATTGTGAAGTTCCGTCACTTGACATCTCAATGAGATTTCCATTTTCATCGTAGAGGCAGTTTTGCGTGTAATAAGGAGATATGGCCGATATTTTTCTGCCGTTTTCATCGTATTCATACTCCGCGCTGCCCAGTCCGCCGATCAGAGACTCGCGGATGAGGATTCCTGATTGATCGTAGGCGTCATATGTATGCTCGTACAGCAATTGTTTTTCAGGGCTCATTCGCTTTACAGAGCGAAGATAGAGGGGGTCATACTCGTAAGTAATGATCCCACCTGGAAATTTTATGCTTAAAGGCCGGTCGAAATGGTCGTAACTTTTTTCGATGTACAATCCATTCGATGCCGCTTCCCTTAAAATGTTTCCGAAGGGATCGAATTCACGGGTTATGGAAAAAAGGGTGTTGACATCCGATGCCTCGACTAAATCCCCCAGCTTGTTTGTCCGATAGCTCAGATTGACTGATCCGTCGGAAGACTTAAGGGACTCTATAAATCCAAGTGCATTGTACGTATAGAAGAGGGTTTGGCCGTTTGGCAGGGTTTTCGAAGCTAGGAGTCCGCGGGGATTATAGGCATAGTGGGTCTCCCTCTTTTGGGAAGTGCCTTGACCGCGCGTTTCTTTTTGCAGCTTCCCCATCACGTTATATTCGTAACCGGTTGTTTGGGTGCGTTGATAGCGTCCTTCTTCATAAATATCATCAATGACGGCTGTCAGATTGCCGCTCGGATCATACTGGTGTTCTGTATAAGAGAGGGTGGTTCCTTTTGAATCAAACACCTGCTCGCTAGCCATCCTGTCGAACGGGTCGTATGCGGTAACTGCTACTTTTCCGTAAGGATCGACAGATGTTTTTCTCAAGACATGGCAGCCTGAAGAATTCTTCCACCAATCATCGTAGCTATAAACGGCGGCGTTTCCTTGAGGATCAATGCGTTCTTTTAAACGTCCGAAGGGATCATAAGAAAAGATTTCCGCTCTTCCGCATCGATTAATCAACGAGCGGTTGCCGTCTTCGTCATACTCGTAGCTGACTTGATAAAGGATTTGATCTTGATTATCGGCTTTTGTTTCTTTGACAACGCGGTCTTGAAGGTCGTATTCAAAGCGATGGAAAAGGGTGTTGTCTCCGTTTACCTTCTTAACTAAAGCCAATCTTCCGAGAGAGTCATAAAAATACTCAATGATTCTTCCCTCTCGCTCTTCTTTAACCTTCCTTCCCGCTCCGTCATAATGGTAAGTCGTCGTATAGCCTTCCTTGTCTGTTTCCTGAAGGAGGTGGAAAGCGTTGTAAACGAATGACTCGGCGGCAAGCTTTTCCCCTGACGGCGAGTAAAGGGTCTTGGTTAAAACCCTCCCCAAAATATCCCTTTCATATTCAGTAATGATTCCTTCCCGGTCAACATGGCGGAGAAGAAATCCTTCTTTTGAATAAGCATACTCTTCTTTTAGACCGTCGGGATGGGTAATTTGCAGAGGCGATCCGTAGAGGTTTCGGGTTATCAAAGTTGTCTGTCCGACAGGATCTGTTTTTGAGATTTCGCGGCCCAGGGCATCGTATTGGAATGACGCCGCCACCTTTTCATTCCCTACTGAAGGGTACACGACAGTCAGGGGTTTCAAAGTGATCGGATCGGGCTCATATCGTGTAATATTTGTCTCGTTTACCGTCTTTTGAATGAGCTGGTCATTGCTGTCGTATTCGTAATGATAAGTTTTTTGACTGCCGTCGCATCCGGCATGGCTTTCAGAGATCAGACGGCCTCTTAAATCATAAGCATAGTCTTTTTTGAGTCTTCCCGAAAACGAGACGGAAGAGATGAGATAGCCGTTCTCATTGTATTGGTAGGTCGCTGTTTGCCCGAGGGCGTTTGTCTCGGAAACTAAATTCCCTCTTTCATCGTACTCTTTTCGCAAGGAATACCGGTAGAACCCTTCAGAGTCGTAAACATCCTCTTGGCAGACATTGCCGTACCGGTCATAAGACAAGTGGATTTTTTTTATGGTTTCCTCTTTTTCTCCTGTCGAATACTTCTCCTCGATCCATTCGGGC
>SLFE01000157.1 GCA_007124415.1 Waddliaceae bacterium
CGTGGTGCGAACAAGGCTCTAAGGTCACAAAGGCAGTGGCCCCTCTAGCATTGCCGCGCGCCTCTGCGATGGCGGCAGCTTCTGCGTGTTCCTGACCCGGCGGCTTAGTGTGCCCCTTGCCGATAATCTCGCCATCCTTAACAAGGACGCAGCCTACCCAAGGATTTGGAGACGAGTGGAGACGGGCTTTTGCTCCTTCTTCAAAAGCAAGCCTCATGAATTCCTTATCTGAGGATCGGCTCATTATTTTTCCTTTGCTGGTAAAGTGTTTTAACCAGCTCGGGTTCGGCCAGCGTGGATATGTCCCCTATATTTTCCAAATCATTTTCCGCAATCTTGCGAAGCACCCGCCTCATGATCTTTCCCGATCTTGTTTTAGGAAGTCGGGGAGTGTATTGAATGTATTTCATGTCGGCGATAGGCCCGATCTCCCTTTTTAAAAGCATTATCAGTTCAATGGTAATCTCATGAGAAGATTCTGCAGTATCGACGAGCGTAACAAAAGCGTAGAGACCTTGTCCTTTGACTTCATCAGGTACAGGAACAACGGCGGCTTCGGCAACGGCTTCATGTTCGACAAGGGCGCTTTCGATTTCCGCTGTGCCGAGACGGTGGCCGGATATGTTTACAACATCGTCGATGCGGCCGAGAAGCCAGTAATCGCCCTCCTCGTCTTTTCTGGCGCCGTCGCCGGTAAAGTAGACGTCTTTGTATGTTGAAAAGTATGTGTCTATGAACGCCTGATGGTTGCCCCATGTCGTTCTCATCATGCCGGGCCAAGGCTTTTTGATGCAGAGAGACCCTCCTTCGTCAATATCGCATTCAGTGCCGTCTTCTCTTAGGATAATCGGCTCTACGCCGAAGAAGGGCTTGATGGCCGAGCCCGGCTTCAGCGTATGGCAGTAGGGCATGGGAGAAATCAATATGCCCCCCGTCTCGGTTTGCCACCATGTATCCACAACGGGCGTTTTACCCTTGCCGATAACTTCGTAGTACCACATCCAGGTTTCCGGATTAATGGGTTCGCCGACTGTCCCTAATAGTTTGAGTGAAGAAGTATCATATTTTTTGGGCCAGGACTCGCCATGGCTGATCAGTGTTCTGATTGCCGTGGGAGCGGTATAAAACTTGGTGACGCGATGTTTTTCGACAACTTGCCAGCATCGGCCCGGATCCGGATAGGTGGGTATGCCTTCAAACATCAAGGTCGTCGTTCCGTTGGCCAGAGGGCCGTAGACAACATAGCTATGCCCTGTTACCCACCCCAGATCGGCTGTGCACCAGTAGATGTCATCCTTTTGTATATCGAAAATTGTCCTGTGACTCAAAGAGGCGTGCAAGAGATAACCTGCCTGCGTATGGACGACGCCTTTGGGCTTGCCTGTCGAGCCCGAAGTATAAAGAATAAAAAGAGGATCTTCGGCCTCCATCGGCTCCGGCTCGCATTCCGTTGCGGCCTTATCCATATACTCGTGATACCAATAGTCGCGGCCCGATTTCATCGAGCAGGGTTCTACCGTCCGCCTAAGCACAATGACAGATTCGATGGAAGGCGAGGCGGGAAGGGCTGCATCAACGATTTGTTTTAATGGAATTTTTTTTCCGCCGCGAATTCCTTCGTTAGCGGTGACCAGCAATTTGCAGCCCGAGTCTTCAATTCTGTGGCTGAGCGATTCGGCGCTAAAGCCCCCAAATACAACTGAATGAATCGCGCCGATACGGGCGCAAGCAAGCATTGCGATCGCCAACTCCGGAACCATTGGCATATAAAGGCACACTCTGTCGCCTTTTTTAATATTAAATGTTTTGAGCACATTGGCGAATCTGCATACTTCCTTGTGGAGGGTTTCATAATCGATAATCTGCCAATTTTTGTCCTCGTCTCCCTGCCAAACAATCGCAGCCTGCCGGCTTCTATGTTCAAGGTGGCGGTCGAGGCAGTTGGCTGAAACATTCAATACACCATCCTCAAACCAGGTGTGCTTGATCTCATTTTTTTCCGTGCTCCACAAGAATTTTCCCGCAACCTCCGGCTCCCGAATCCATTCCAATGAGTTTGACATCTCAAGCCAAAACTCGTCGGGATCGCTGAGAGAACGGCTGTACATTTCTTCATATTGCTTCTGGTTTCGTATATAAGCCGTTTCGCTATATGGAGGAGGAAAGTGGCGCTTTTCCTGCAAATGATGTTCAACATAGTCACTTTTCATTGCATATCCTCCTTACTCGACAAAAAAAACATAAATACAAAATCCAAAACACCAGCAAAAGCGAATTCTTTTGTAATTTTGCAGTAATTCTTCATTTGATGCAAATTCACATGATCCAAAGAGTGGGGAGTATTTGCATCAAATGAAGAAATGCGGCTGCCTCTCTGATTTAGAAAATTTTGTATTGAACCTAATAGAGAAAGCATGTATAAGTTTAAGCTTTGTTAAGCCAATTTCTTATGACTAATGTAAAACCGGGGGAGAGAACGATGACCGAACGAAATTGTCCTAAATGCGAGTCTAAAGCCATCAAAAAAAATGGGTTTACCAGGCACGGCAAGCAAAACCACCGCTGCCTCGATTGCGGGCGGCAGTTTTCTCTTGAACCTTCCGAAAATGACTTTCAGGAATTTCTCAATCCGCAAATCGGTGATAATATTTACATCAGCTGCAAGATTGTGGATTAATGAACCATTTCCCATGGGAAAGGGGCGGTTGTCGGCTTGGGAATTGATTTCTGCCCCATGGTGCCGCCGATAAGGTCAAGGATGCCGCCGACGATCGCCCCTTGCGGCCCGCCTCTTAGCTGCGATATGAACGCTGCAATCTTTGTCGATGCCTTATTAGAATTGATGCTCGGATCTGAGAGATTCCCTTTCATACTCAGCTGAAGATAATAATTATTAGGCACTCCCTTCAACTTAAAGGCGTTGCGCAAAGTCTGCCCGCCAAGGCCGAGTTTCATATTGATACGGTCTTCAATGAAATTAACCTTGCCCCAAACAGCAATGGGAAACAGGTCGGCAACGAGCATATCCATTCGGCTGATGTCGGCAATTCCATCGTGATAACTAAGGTACAAAGGGGTAAACCATATAGGAATTAAGCCTTTGTTTGTCGAAAACTTAAGAATGCTGAGGATTTGAGCAATCTGGTAGTCGGTTTTAAAATACATTTTCCCCAAATCTATTTTCATAGCCCCTACAGAAAATTGATAGGGGTTATTGGACCATAAGGGATAAGCAAAGCCTTTCGGATCGATCGTAATTTTTATCGGCTGCTCCGATCCATATGCCGAATTCAGAAAAGGGAGGATTTCGTCCAAAATGGAATCTTGCAGAGAGGGGGAGATGGAAAATTCTGCGCTCAAAGGGGACTGAAGCATCAGAGTCCCTTGAGACAAATAGCCGTCAAGGGAAAGCTTTCCGATCGAACCGTTAATTTTGACTTGGATGGGCCCTGTCATCTGAGACAAGTTGACATCCATTTTGGCATCCAGCTTCGGACCGATAAGGGCGTCTATCTGATTGACAACGCTTTTGTCGATACAAAAAATATTCGACAGAAGCAGGGGAGGGGCCTGGTGTGCGCTCGCATGAATCTCTATCGACGCTCCCATGCGGTTGAATGATCCGTCCTGAAGAAAAATATCCTTGATCGAAGATTGAAAAGAAAGGCTCAGTTCCTCATTTTGCTCATTATATATGTTGCCCGTCGCGTTGAATCTAACCTCGATTGAGTCATTCAAATTTAGAGTAGCCGCTTGAGCGCTGATTCCATTAAAAAAGACCATATCGTTTGTCAAGGTATCGAGTACATAGATTTTATCAGTCGACAAAGCAATTGAAGCTGAAGAGCGAGACGGATTTGACAGGGGAATCGTGAGATTCGAAATGTCTGCTTTGATGCCAGCCGTTTGATGAAGCTGCAATTGATCGATAAGTTTAGGATTTTGTCCGAGCAATGCTTTTCTGACTGCAGCAAACCGCTTAGGCGTCATTTCCCAATCGACGATAACAGGCTTTTCCGGATCTTCCAGAATCAAGCTGTCGTTTGCCTTTAAAGATCCTTGCAACCCGAACCGATCTCCTTTGAGGGAAAAAGCGGCGTGTGTTTGCCCGTCTTCAATGTCGTCATAAACCCTGACTTCGCTGTTGAGATATTGTCCAAGGAGAACTTCCAGCTCGTCAACGCCTGTGAAAGCGCTGATAATGGCTACCGGAAAAGCATTTACGGCAGCGCCTGCATTGACATTCCAATCGGCCACCTCGCCGGTCCAACCCAATATTTTAGCATGGCCCTCAAGACTGCCTTTCAAGTGCAAATTTTTGTTGGCGGCAGCAGCGGACAAAGCCAATGTCATCTCATTACTTTCGGCATCGGCAGACCAGGGCATGGATACATTTCTTAATGAAGCAATAGGCCCCGATTCAGAGCCGCCGACAGCGATCTCATCAATCAAGACCCGCCCTTCAGATGAAATATTCGATAATGAAAGTTCGTCAAGCCTGAACGATGCCCGATCCAGAAAAACCTGAAATCTTGCCGGTGAAGAAAGATAATAGCTTCCCTTCTTTTGATCCTGAATGCTTCTAAGGCGCTCCGACGTCATTAAATAATTTAACTGTCCCGATACTGTCATATCTAAAGGATCGACGCCGCTTGCACCTTCAAGATTCACAAGAATCTGACCGTCTTCTCCGCTAAGTTCCATATGCTCGACTACCGGAACAAAATTTTCGGAAAACTTCACTTTTGAATTAAAACGGAATCTAAACTCTTCGCTCAATGATCTCGAAATCGCGCTATTCTGATCGAACTTGCTCAACCTGCCGATCATCGATATTCGTAGGTTTGCAAGCGATGTGCCTTCTACCGTCAATAAGGCATTAGTAAAATGGCATTGGTTCACACACGGGAGATGATGCAGCTTCATTTCACGAATTGAAATCATGGATTGAATTGCTACATCCTCGGGTTTGATGTTGTCTGATAACTTAACGGAAAATTGATTGATCTGCATATTAAGCGGAAGTGAACGGGGAAGTATGGCGCTAAATCCCATGTGCGGCACATAACTCATCGAAATATTAACGGGTGCGGTCAGAACAAGACGGGATTCATCCAATTTAAAAGCGGCCTCGGAAATTTCAGCCAGATCCGATGATAATTTCAGAGACCCGGCAATTTCTCGGTTTTTCCGGCTAAGGCGGACCGACCCTTCAATTTTCGAGCCAAAGATCGATTTGGCCAAAGGCTTCAAAGTTTTATTTTGATCGCCCCTCAAATAATCAAGAAGGGAGGGTCTGAGCCGCTTGCCTTCTAATAGGAGCTCGTAGTCTCCATTGTTTTCAAGAGATGCTGTACCCGAGAGCGCTACATCGCTATCGCCGCCTTTGTCTGTAAGAGCGGCTGTTAAATCAAACGAGACGCTTTTCAAATCATTTGCCAAAGTCACCACACCTTGCAACTGCGTCAGAACTGCGCTGCCTGCAAGGTTTACCCGGGCAGTGCGCAACCCGAATTTAAAACCCTTGCCCTTCAAAGGCAGTATCTCCAAAGGGGAATTTAACGAAAAATAACCCACTTCTTGATATTTTTCTGCGAGAGCGCGCGGCATTGTATAGGAAATTAGGCCATTTTTAGATATTACGGGCCCTTCCGCC
>SLFE01000156.1 GCA_007124415.1 Waddliaceae bacterium
AATTGAATCGGGCGGCTAATCGGCCATTCAAGTCGTATCGCAAGTTAAAGTCGCCGGCATTTCCAATCATTGTCATTTTTTTCAAGCGGCCTGACAGGTCGTAATTGTCGTATGTGTGGGTATAATTTTGGTAAGAAATTGCCCGAAGATGCACTGCGTCGTATGCATAGTCAACCTGCTTTTCATCAATGAGCAAACTTGTGCAGCGGCCCAAAGGATCATATTCATAAGAAGCTGTATGGCCGTTAGCGAGGATTTCACGGATAAGATTGGCATGCTCGTCGTATTCGCGTGTTGTCGCCAAGTCTCTGATCTTATCCTCGACTAAGATGACGTTGCCTCGAAGGTCGTATGAGTAGCGGTCATCGATTGCGCTGTCAAGGGAGGTCCCTTCTGAATATTGCCGCGTGAGAAGGCCGAGTTCATTGTATTCGTGATGAATCAAAACACCATTTGGCTTGGCGACCGTCTCAACTATGCCAAGAGTGTTATAGGTCGTGAGCGTGATCCTCTCGTCATCGGATCCTTTGGCTTCAATCAACTTGACAGGACGGTCCATTGAATCGTATTCCCGCAAATTTGTGATAATGCGGTCCTCTTTTCCCGGCGTGATGACAGTGTAGGCAGTCTTTAGACAATTTCCACTCAAATCATACTGATTATCGATGCGCTGAATCACCTCGCCGAGAAGATTCCTTTTTTCGATGGAGACGGGCTTGCCGTGTGTGTTGCAGGTCTCAATCGTGATGATCCCTTTAGGATCGGTTGTGATCGTTTGAAGCACGGTCTGGCCAAATTCGTTAATATGATCGTAGCGGTATTGAATTGTCGTGATGTTTCCTTCCGGGTCGACAATTTTTATAGGGGAGCCCAGGCAATTATATTCGGTTTCAGTGACGGAAGGGGCATCTTCGATAAATTCAATAACTTTTGTCCGATTGCCCGCCTCGTCATATTCATAGAGGATTCGGGAAAAAACTTGTCCTGTTTCATCTTCTACGCGCTCTTCCGTGACCCTGTCCAAATAATCGAACTCTTTGATAGCGGCCGTAAACTGAGAGTCGCTGATCCAGTTTTTGACTTGGTTCAGCCTTCCTAAGGGATCGTATTCATATGTCTTGAGACAGTTGCCGGCACTTTTTGAAATTTTTCTTCCCGCATAATCGTAAGTGTAGCGAGTCTCGACTCCTGCCGGGTCGGTTTCTGAAAGAAGCGACGAATGGTTGTAAGTTTTTATCTCTTTGGACAAGACCTCTCCGCCTGAGGAGATGACAGTCTTGCTTGTCATCCGTAAAAGGCAGTCGTGATCGTAATGGGTCTTGGTCCCATTCTTTGCGATATGCACCCTAAGAGTGTCATTAATGTTATAGTAAAATCTCTCTTCCGTCCCGTCCGGGTAGGAAATGACAAGCGGCTTGCGATAAAGATTATATGTGGTTTTTGTCGCTTTTCCCAAAGCGTCCGTGATTTCAACGGGATTTCCAAAACAATCGAATTCTTGTTTAAGCGATACAGTATGCAAGCTGTTTCCTTGGGGAAGGCTGGGAAGGATTTTTTCTATGTTGCGGCTGAAACGGTCATATTTGTAAACCGTTTCATTACCGAAAACGTCTGTGGATTGGGTCATCAGCCCCATGGCGTTATAGACATAATTTTCAACGAGAACGAGCCCGGTCGAATCCCTGATTTCTTTTCTTAGAGGTTGATCCAGAAAATTGTATTCATAACATGTGACTTGGCCGGGTTTGGGGCCCTCTTCGCGAGCGACATTTCCATAGATATCGTAGTCCCTAACAGTCACTTGGCCCAGCGCATTGACTTCGCGGGTCACCTTGCCGAAACGATTGTATTCCCATTCAAGGGTATAGCAGTAGCTGTCGTTGGCATCATAGACCTCTTGCTTGGTTATCCACCCTTCTCTTGTATATTCATTGACAAAACGCTTGAGCTGCTTTTCTTCTCCGGTTTCAAGGTCAAGATATGACTCTCGGACTTCGACGGGAAAACCGATGCAGGGAGCTTCTGTCTTTGGTTTATAACGCTTGATCAGTCTTTTCGTCACCCCTGTTAAGTCGCTTTCTTCTTCGCATAGACCGTCATCGGCCATTTCTTTGATCAAAGTGGCGTTCTTATCATACTCGCGAAACTTCCGAAGAAGAATTGTACCGGTATGAGTCACATATTCATGGGTGCAAAGATCAGTGTTTTCTTTATATTTATACAGCTTCAGGGTATCGCCATCGTCGGAACTGGTCAGATTGTTGAATTTGTCGTCGGAATATGTGAATTTATGAAGAACGTCTTCCAGGCAGGTATTGTACCCGCTATAAGTGCCGTTTATGCGCTCGCCTGTAACATTTCCCTTTGAATCGTAACTGTATCTATGAGCAAAAACGCAAACGTTTTTCTTATTAAAGAGGCTTTTGCAAACAAGTTTTTCCTGTTCCCATTCAAAATATTCGGTTTTAAGCGGGTTTACGGCAGCAGTATGGTTAATTTTTGTGATTTGAAAACGATCATTATAATGAAAATGACGCATGTAGCCCATAGCGTCTTTAACGGTGGTCTTTCCTCCGATGAGCTTCCCCTTGTCCTCCTCATAGGAATAGTTAAAATGATAAATATTATGGTGGCCTAAATAATCGCCAAGCTTTCTTGAAATTCTCTGCACTCTTCCCCGCGACCGATATCGGGGCTCATTTTTTCTCCCCTGGCCCCAATAGGTCAGCTCATATTGTCTTCCTTTGCCTTTAAATATTTTAAAAAGAGTGGGCTTTTCAAACTCTCTCAGGTATTCAAAACCATAATAAGGCATGTGGGGATGGCCGACTCCCGTCGGCAAAGTGCGTCCATTGATTTTGCCGTATATGATCGAGATCTGTCTCCCGTCGCTTGCCTCAATCAAGGTGGGCTTCGCATCTTTGTAACTCTTAAATTCTATTGATCCATAAGTCTGTGTATGATCAGGATTTACTGATCTGATTATTGGCCTTTTGTTCGTAAATTCAGAGTTATCATAGTATATGTGATTTCCACTTGGCTTCTCTTCATGCGTTAAGAGGCAAAAATTCGCCATCTCTTCAGATAATATGCTGCTAAAAGTCTTCTCCTCTCCGCTTCCGTTTGTTACGTAAACACGATCTCCAAACGTTTTATTAGGAACTCTTACTTTTAAATTGCGATGGCTGGTTTTCCCCGACACCTGCCCCTGGCCAATGTTTGTCAGCCCTACATTATCCTCGTGATTTGCGTTGATTTTGAAAGTTAAATCCGCTCCTATTTGGTCGACGGACAAGTGGCCTCCGGTTCCAAACTGGAAATATCGGCACATTCCTATTGTCTTATAATCGTATAATGGAAAATACAGAGAAGATTTCAGATTGTCTTGCCAAAGCAGCTCGCTGTTATATCCGAATTGATATGAAACCGGTTCAGGCCCCGGAACAACCAGCGGTTCATGAGAATAGGAATAGTGGCCTGTGATGACATTGACTCCCTCGACCACGCATATGCTGCCCCCTTCTATATCGGACATGGGCAGCTTTTGCGGCAGGCTTTGAGAAAATAGCGAACAACTGATGCAGAGCAAAGTGATGAGGATTGAATGAAGACGCATGTTAACTCCGAAATTTGATAAAGGAGCCTATGCTATGTAAATTTTTATTCCGAATCAACTAAAGAGATTTTTTTAATTTGTTGTCAGCCCATTTTGCTCTGAAATAATACAATTCATGCTATAATATGAATATGATTAGAAACTGGCTGACAGCCATCTTGATCGGACTTTTCCTTTCTATCGGGGGATATGCCTCAGCTCAGCAAGTCCAGGACCCTCCGACGACCGGCCATAGGATACCCAGAAACCCTTTGCCCAGGGTGAGCATCCCAAGCAACCCTATTCCAAGCGTCAGCATTCCGAGCAACCCAATACCGAGGGTCTCTATTCCGAGTGTCTCAATACCAAGCGTCTCAATACCAAGCAACCCTATTCCAAGCGTCAGCATCCCGAGCAACCCTATTCCAAGTGTCAGCATCCCGAGCAATCCCATTACCAGCCCCGAGATTCAAAGAGTTCAAATCAGACATCCCTCCAGCACCTCGAATTAAGCCAGCCGAGGGAAAATATGGTCTATCATATCTTCGCTTGTGCCGGAAAGCATCGCCCCTCTTCTAAGGTCCGGCCGGTAAAGGGCTAATTTCTTGACCAGGGTCTTTATTTCGCTATTTGTCCAGCGGTCTTTTTGTATAAGGGAGGCGCTATCTTCCAATTGATGCCTGAGTTCGGGATCAAGGCTCCTTTGCCTCTTGGAACCGGAAAAATGATCGGCATAACACTCTGTAAAACAAGAAGTTATTTTGGGGATAAGCCATTGTTGCTCGAGCCTTTTAATGAGGTGGTGGACAAGATACTCTCTCTCGAGCGAAATGTCGGCTTTTGCCCCCTCAAAGAGTTCGAAATATTCTTCCTTGAGCTGCTTTCTCAATTTATCGGGCTGCAGCGCTTCGTTGAAATTGTGGATAACTTGTTTTATCTCGTTATTGTCTTGCTGTTCCAATTGATCGTGGAGATCGTCCACAAGCGCCTGTATGTCCGAATCGCGGCTGTTAAACCAATTATGGACAAAGGGATTGATAGTGACCGTTTCAGCCTGCACAAGGGCATATGTTCTTCGTGAGTTATCGATAAAATGCCCAATTTTTGTTCGCAAGCTCTGCAGGGCCTCCGGATCTTTTTTCAGCTCATTGATACTGAATTCCTTGCAGGCTTCCAGGCTGGAGTCAACTTGATAATGCCGGTCAACAAGGAAGCGCGATATTCGGTAAAATGCGTAGGAAACCGTCAAACAGCCAAATGATAACATGATGGCTGAAAATGCGGCTGTATAAAAAAAGAGGGCCGCCGCTGCTGCAGAAGCTAGGGGCACCCCTGTGTGACAGAGAATACGCAATATTTGCTCGGATCCTCGGGATTTTTCTTGCGGCAGCCACCATTTGAAAAATTCAAGCCTTGCATAATTCCAAAATCTTGCAGGACTCAAAACCGCCTTTCTAAACATTCCCGCAAATTTGACAACCTGCATTTCGGCGTTGCTTTGCAGCAGTTCATAAAACGAATCTCCACGGAGTATATTGATGATAGAAATTGCCTCGAGAGACCAATTATAAGGAATCTGGTGAACGATTCTTTGCTGCGCTCTTGTCTTAAAAAAATTGCCGGCAGTCTTGAAAACGGCATTCGACAGCAAATCAAAGAGCGTCAGTCCTGAAATATCGCCTAACGAATTCACAAATGAAATGATCTGGGGAAGGTAGGCGCAAAAGTCTCTGATCGCAAGGTAGTGCATATATCTGCTGCTTGGATCGAAAGAGTGTTTTTTTTCTTCCCCGAGCCTGCCCAAAAACGCATGGACTATCAATCTGGCCTGCAGTCCGGCTTTAATTGGGCCGAAAAAACTGTCCGACTCCAATTTTGAAAGCGCCAGGCTGATGTCCGAGCAAATATCGGCCGCCAGATGGGGATAATCATCGGCCCACCTGATAAATTCCTGTATTTCATTTCCGATATCCCTTAGCCAATTTTTGCTTGAACTTACCCGAATGCGGCTCAAACATTCTTTAAGATTATCCATCATGTCGT